>CAJBKH010000379.1 GCA_903953615.1 uncultured Bacteroidota bacterium | reverse complement strand
TTAATCAAAATCGCAGAAGACTTTAAGAATGCCAATCCAAATTATACAGGTAGTATCGAAGCCATTGCAGGAAAAGCAATGAGCGAGGAAGATGTGAAAGTGTTTATGGCATGGCCAGAAGCCATCATTTGTTCAGACGGTAATGCTGGCGGACATCCAAGAGGTTATGGTGCATTCACAAGAGTGTTGGGCAAATATGTACGTGAAGAAAAACTGATGCCGATAGAAAAAGCGATTTATAAAATGACAGGGCAGTCTGCAGACTTTTTTGGATTTAAAGACCGAGGTCGTATTGCAGTTGGTCATTATGCAGATTTAGTTTTATTAGATCCAAATACAGTCATAGATCAGGCCAATATTAAAAATAGCAATGCGTTGTCTACTGGCATTGACATGGTTTGGGTAAATGGAACAATTGTGTATCAAGCTCAAAAATCCACTGGCAAACAACCTGGGGTTTTGATTAAAAGAAAGTAAGTATATCAGTAAAAGGCTAAATAGAAGTAATTTTTTGAAGCAATAAAATAATGGAATGAAAAATGCAATTGTATTAACGGATGGTTTGTTAATGACTTCGGATGCGAAGACAGCACATGGTTTAATTAGGGGTACTGAACGTTTTAATATTATTGGCCTAGTAGATGGAGAAGCCAATGCAGGAAAAGATGCTGGCGTTTTATTAGATGGTAAACATAGAGACATCCCAGTTTTTGCAACTATGGAAATAGCTATTGAGCAATTAGAAAAAGTGGATTTTTTAATTATAGGTGTGGCGACTGTTGGTGGGAGATTGCCAAAAAATATGTTGGCCTTAATTTATGAAGCGGTCAAAAAAGGCATTTCGGTAGTGAATGGATTACATGAATACTTAAATGACAAAGCCGATTTAGTGGCCATAGCGGCAAGTACTGGTGCCCAATTAATTGATGTCAGAAAACCTAAATCAAGAGCAGACTTGCATTTTTGGGATGGGGCAATTTTTAATGTCACAGCACCTATTGTTGCTGTGATAGGTATGGACTGCGCCATGGGAAAAAGAACTACAGCGCGCATGTTAAAACAAGCTTGCATATCAGAAGGTATCAAGGCCGAAATGATCTATACTGGACAAACAGGTTGGTTGCAAGGCGGCAAATATGGTTTTATTTTTGATTCCACTTTAAATGATTTTGTTTCTGGTGAATTAGAGCATGCCATTGTTAGTTGTTGGAAGGAAACACAATCAGATATTTTATTTTTAGAAGGCCAATCGGCTTTAAGAAATCCAAGTGGTCCTTGTGGATTAGAATTATTGATTTCTGGGAATGCGAAACATGTGGTTTTAATTTTTGCTCCTAAAAGAAAATACTTTGACAACGAAGCACATTGGGGTGAGATCCCTTCTGTCGCATCTGAAATTGAAATTATCGAAAAATTAGGATCAAAAGTAATTGCTGTTGCCGTGAATACCGAAAACTGCACAGACGAAGAAGCTTTTGCATTTCAAACAGCATACACAGCAAGTTTAGGTTTGCCAGTATTGCTGCCAATACAGGAAGGTGTTGCACCTGTCATCCCTTTACTAAAAGCATTAACCAAGTAGTTTATGAAAATAGTAGCAGTCAGGGCTTACCTAAAAAAGATGGCCTTAAAAAAGCCATACACCATTGCATACAATACCTTTTCGGATGTGTCTTTAGCATTTTTAGAAATTGAATTGGCCAATGGTATGATCGGCTATGGCTCTGGTAGTCCTGCCGAGGAAGTGGTAGGAGAAACCACAGAACAGACCGTAGCGAATTTGAATACTTCTTTTGTGGCCAATTTAGTTGGAAGGGATATTCGTCATTTTCAACAAATCATTTTTGAATCCAATGTACAATTCCCGCATCTGCCTGGCACTTTAGCAGCTATTGATATTGCATTGCATGATGCTTTTGGAAAATACCTAGGTGTTTCTATT
>CAJBKH010000378.1 GCA_903953615.1 uncultured Bacteroidota bacterium | reverse complement strand
GCCGTCTAACATGGCTTCTGTTTCTCTGTTAGGCGAAGCCACTGAGCCTGTGTCAAGGTGGTCGCGACCAATTACAATCGGTGCACTTACCTCGCCATTTTTTACCATTTCGTTAAAGGCTAGTCCGGCCAATTCCCTTTCGCCCTGACCCAACCAACAAATACGCGCAGGTAATCCTTGGAATTCAATCCGGTCTTGTGCCATGGTAATCCAACGTTTTAAGCCTTCGTCGTTTGGAAACAATTCTAATATTTTTCTATCTGTAGCATAAATATCTTCAGGGTCGCCACTCAAAGCCACCCAACGGAAAGGACCACGGCCTAAGCAAAACTGCGGACGAATAAACGCAGGAACAAAGCCTGGGAAATCAAAAGCATTGGTTAAACCTTTTTCTAGCGCACGGCCTCTCAAATTATTGCCATAATCAAAAACAATGCTGCCTTTGGTTTGGAACTCTATCATTAATTTAACATGGTGTACCATGGTTTGATAGCTCTCTTCAATGTAACGATCAGGATTTACCTTTCTTAATTTGTCTGCACTCTCTACATCGTAGTGCTCTGGAAAATAACCTACCAATGGATCATGCGCACTGGTTTGATCGGTTAATGTATCTGGTATAATGCCTCTGCTTTTTAAGCGTTCTAATAAATCAACCGCGTTGCAAGCAACACCAATAGAAACGGCATCGCCATTTTCTTTTGCTTTCAAAGCCATGTCTATGCCTTGGTCAATATCCTTGGTCATATAATCGAGGTAACGCGTATCTAAACGCTTTTTAATGCGCCATTCTTCCATTTCGGCAGCTAAACAAACCCCTTCATTCATTGTAATGGCTAATGGTTGAGCACCACCCATACCACCCAAACCAGCGGTAACATTTAAGGTGCCTTTTAAAGTGCCACCAAAATGTTGGCGTGCACATTCTGCATAGGTTTCGTAGGTGCCTTGCACTATTCCTTGCGAGCCTATGTATATCCAACTACCAGCAGTCATTTGACCGTACATGGTTAAACCTTTTGCTTCTAATGCTCTAAAGTTTTCCCAATTGGCCCAATGTGGCACCAGTTGTGAATTAGAAATAATAACGCGTGGCGCATCTTTATGGGTTGGCAAAATACCAACGGGTTTGCCCGATTGCACCAATAACGTTTCATCTTCATTTAAATCTTCTAGGGCTTTTACAATTAAATGATAACTTTCCCAGTTGCGCGCGGCTTTGCCGGTACCGCCATATACCACAAGGTTTTCAGGCTTTTCGGCAACATCAGGATCGAGGTTGTTCATTAACATTCTGTAGGCACCTTCGGTTACCCAATTTTTACAATGCAAGGTATTGCCTGTTGGCGCTTTTATAATTCTTTCAGAAGAGGATTCAATTGACATAGGGTGCAAATTTATTATTTAAACCGATGAAAGGCAAAGATTGTTTTGGAGTGGTGTAGAAATAAACAAAGAGTATTTGCATTTATACCAATAATTATTTGAAACTGAATGTTGGTCGTTCTAAATTCCCAAATAGTTATATTCGCAGCCACTTTTAAATGCACTGTTGCAAATAAATTTTTTCAATGCGTAATAATCGATTCATAACAATGGTTTTTCTATTGGTCATTTTAATACTAATAGATACTTTTTGTATACCAACGTTTATTAATCCATTGGCAGATGATTTTTTTTCTGAGACTATACTAAGTTCCATTCGATTTCCAAAAGTTTTTACTGCAATAGCCGCAGGCGCGGCCTTGTCGGCTGCAGGTTTAATGTTGCAACAATTGTTTAAAAATCCATTGGCTGGTCCCTATGTCCTTGGTGTTAGTTCAGGTGCTTCACTGGCAGTTGGTGTCGTAATAATTGGAGGCGCTTCCATTCCTTTTTTAAATTCTATCTATGTGCAGTCAATTGGTATTGCCTTTGCCGGATTTATTGGTGCTTTTGGTATATTGCTATTGGCTTTATTGGTTTCTCATCGGTTTGGTTATTCCTACATATTACTTTTGTTTGGTGTTATCGTCGGTCAAATATTAGGGGCTTTTCAAACCTTGATTGATTATTTAGCCAATCCAACCGATTTGAAACAATTTGCATTGTGGAACATGGGTTCATTTTACAATACCATTGATTGGTCGTTATACACCTTATTATTTTTTGTTAGCATAGGCATCGTATGGAGTTTTACTTTAATGAAACCACTTTCCATTATGATTTTGGGCAATGATGTGGCGTATACGCTAGGTGTAAAAACAAAACAAGTTTCTTTGCAAATCTTAATGTGCACAGGTTTGTTGGCGGGTGTTGTAACTGCCTTTTGCGGTCCAATTGCCTTTATTGGTATGGCGGTACCCAATGTTGCAAGAATGGTATACAGAACAGCCGATTTTAAAAAATTACTATTGCTCAATATTTTGATAGGTGCAAGCATGGCCTTGGTTTGCGATATACTCGGCAATTTGGCAATTTTCAATTTTCATTTGCCAATAAATGTCTCGGCAGCTTTAATTGGAGGTCCAATTGTTTTATTTATTTTATTAAAACGGAAATACTAACCATGTTAAAATTTATCGACCTACAGATTAAGCGCAAAGAAACTTTGTTAATTCAACCTTTCAATTGTGAATTACAAGCTGGCGCATTGGTTGTGCTAACAGGTGCCAATGGTGCGGGTAAATCAACTTTGTTAAAAACCTTGGTAGGTTTGTTGCCAATAAGAACAGGTGAAATTTTAATTAATCAACGTTCACTAAAGCAATTTACTTCTACAGAACGTTCGCACACTTTGGCGTATATCAATTCGGAAAAAATAGAAGAAGCGCATATTCGCATTATCGATTTAGTGAGGTTGGGTAGGTACCCATATATAAAAGTCAACAATGACAGTATAAAAGTTGAAGCGGATATTTTGAGTATTTTAAAAGTATTGGGAATGGAAACCATACAAGAAAAATATTTGAATGAAGTAAGTGATGGTGAATTACAGAAAGCTGCCATTGCAAGGGCCTTGGTGCAAGAT
>CAJBKH010000377.1 GCA_903953615.1 uncultured Bacteroidota bacterium | reverse complement strand
CTAAGACTTAGTTTTTATTAATACAAATAACTTGTCTATTCATTAAAATTGTTCAAATGAATTAAAACTCAATTCTTCTTTTCAAAAGGCCATTCACTGTCGCGTTTGGCTTTTGTCATATATACCAATACCCCCACTGCTATAACAAATAAACCTGTGGTCACCATTTTAAATCCTGTAGACAAGAGGATACCAATCCACATGAGCACAGCGAGTATAACTGGCAATGGAAACAAAGGCATTTTATAAGGAAATATACTTTTTTCGCGTTTGTATCTGAGCCATAATAAGCCAATGGCCTGACCGATGAATTGCACAAGAATGCGCATAGCTAGAATGGCGCTAATGACATCGCTTAATCTGAAAAGTAAACTAAAAACAAAGGCAATTCCACCCAACACCAAGAGTGAAATATGAGGAAAATTTCTTGTTGGGTGTAATTTCGCAAAGACTTTAAAAAAGGCACCATCCACTGCCGCGGCATAAGGAATTCTGCTATAGCCCAAAGTGGCCGAGAAAACAGAAGCAAAGGCTACCCATAAAATTAAAATAGTAACGACTACCGCTGCTGCATCACCTGCCAAGCGTTGCATAAATACACTGATGACATGCTCGCTGTTCATGGCTTCGTTCCATGGTATAACACTGGTAACACTGATGTTCATGGCCAAATACAAAATGGAGATACCAGCGATTGATAAAAACATACTACGTGGTATGTTTTTTCCTGGGTCTTTAATCTCGCCACCTAAATGACAAACATTGTAATACCCTAAATAACTGTAGACCGCTTTTACGCCTGCATGCCCCATACAGGCAATGAACACATAATTCAATTCTAGGCCATCGTTCATTTGACGAATGGGTGCTAAAAAATTGCCATGAAAAATACCTGCACCAATGATCCAAACCAAAGTTACCAAAACGCCTCCCCATAAGAGCACACTAATTTTGCCAATGGTTTCAATTTTTCTGTAAAGCAAAGCCACTATTAAAATTACCAAGCTACCGCTGATGGCCTTGGCCGCTATGGGCGACAACTCGGTAAAATAACCGCAATAAGCAGCAAAGCCAATGGCAGCCGATGCAATTACTAAAGGCGCTTGTATCATCGTTTGCCAAACAAATAGAAAGCTCATTAATTTACCCAATCCTTTTTCACCATAGGCTTCTTTTAAAAAATTATAGGACCCTCCTGCTTTCGGAAACGCTGCGCCTAACTCACTCCAAACCATGGCATCCACAAAAGATAACAAAGCCCCCGCTAACCAGGCATAGAGAAAGTATGGACCATTCATCATGCCTATGACCATTGGTAAAGTAATGAAGGGACCAATGCCCACCATGTCTATCATATTAATGGCGGTAGCTTGTGTTAAACTGAGTCTGCGTTGTAGCATAAAAATTGTGCGAGCGAAAGTAAGTGCGCAAAGGGAGATTAAAAAATAGTAATTGCCAATGTTAACATTGAAATCATTTTCTCGTCAAATTTTTAAATAAGTATCAGATTTTAGTCAAATTTAGATTTTTGAAATACAATGACCTCTCTTCAAATATTTTAATTCATTATCTTTGTTTGCGAATCAGTAAATTAACATTATGCTTAAACTTTACATTTCAAACAACATTAGAACAAAGCTTACGCTACTCATTGTATTTTTTGCCTTTGCAATAAATAGTAAGGCCCAAGCACCCGTTGCAAATTTCGGAGTCGATAAACGCTTTATTGAAATTTATGAAACGGTTGTATTTAGTGATTCTTCAACCAATTCACCATTCCAATGGGAATGGGAAATTTACGATTCATTCACCAATCGCAACGACCCCTTTGACCCAGTGTCTGATCTAAGTAACGGCTATGTTGATTACTCATCAGGCTCGAACCAATCTAAAAACCCAGAAGTTACTTTTTACAGAACGGGTATATATACAGTGAAAATGCGTAGTCGTAATGCTTCAGGTTGGTCGGCCAAAAAGACAATGAAAAAGTACATTAAAGTAGTGGAATCTACCAAATATTATTTGGGTTTTGGTTCTTATGGCCGATACAGTGACAATATCGTTGACAGCGATTACGGCACCATTATGGATGATGGTGGCCAAGGGCAAAATTATAGCCACAACCAAGGTCAATCAACGCGTTCCCATTTACTCATTAAACCTTGCAAAGCCAAAAACATTACTTTAAAAATGTATCAACTCAAGTTTAGAGATACTAGCGATATTTTGTATGTTTTTGACGATGACCATGAAAACTACAGCCATCAAATTGCGAAATGGACCTTGGGCTCAACCGCTAATCGCAGTGTAACTGCCACCAGTGGTAGTATGTATTTAATTTATAAATCAAATGGCACAGGTGCTGATTCTGGCTATATAGGCACCTACACATCTGTTTTAGATACGGTACCTTCTAATTACACCCTCGATTTTCAAATAGATTCGCTGTACAAAAGTGTACCGTTTCATTTGAAAGATTTAAGCACTGGTTTTCCAGGCGCACCAGAGATAACCTGGCTAATTGATGGGTCTTTCTTGAAATTTAAAAAAAACGGCTTGAATTCAACCATTGATTCCAATGGCACTTATAATATTTGTATGAATTATAAAGGCTGTGACATCGATACCATGGTTTGTAAAAATGTAACAGTTTATACGCCCAATTCACCATCGAATGTCAACTTTAGTAAAACAACGGTTTCGAGTGGGTTGAATCAATATGCTTTCAAACCCCTCACCAACAAATCCAATCATTTTGAGTGGACCATCAGTCCGAGTTCCTATATTTTATTAAACCCGCCAACAAAACCTTCGAGTTATAAACCAGGTACCATTATCTACAATGATTGTCGTGGCGACACGCTCCCTTCTCCTCATATTTGGTTTCAAGATACCACTTGTTATGCCATAACACTCAAGGCATGGCATGATTATGATAGCGCTAAAACAGATGCTAGTTATACCAAATCGAATTATGTTTGTGCCACCGACTTCCGAAAAACATTTGGCATTTTCGGCAAAGTGTTTGTCGACCAAAACAATGATTGCAGCCTAAGTGGCACGGAGCCTTCTTTAACAAGTGTTCCTGTTAAATTATACGACAGCACCAATCAGCTAATAGGTCTTACTTATGTAATGAAAAACGGCCTCTATCTATTTGAAAAATCAGTTGGCAAATACAGAGTGGAAGTTGATCTAAGAAAGGCTCCTTTAAAAATCACTTGTCCGATTGGCATTGATACCACTTTTACCTTGGTGAAGGGTGTCCTATCGAATGGTTATAACTTCCCTGCGGTTTGTGGCAGTGCAGATGTAGCAGTTCAAAATATCCGACCATTGGGGGCTGTATTTCCAGGAAGAAAACATCGCCTTACCATAAAAGCAGGCTTCATGAGT
>CAJBKH010000376.1 GCA_903953615.1 uncultured Bacteroidota bacterium | reverse complement strand
GAAAACAGTGGAATGAGTTGGAATAATATTTCTGACGGATTTTTTAAAACAGGTTCTGTAGGTGCGGTGGCTGTTGCAGAAAGCGATGCTAATATTGTTTATGTAGGTATGGGCGAACACGCAGTAAGAGGCGTGATGACGCATCATGGAGATGGCGTGTATAAAAGTACCGACGCTGGCAAGACATGGAAAAAAATGGGACTAGATGCCACACAACATATTTCAAGAATTGCCATTGATCCAAAAAATCCAAACATTGTTTTTGTTGCAGCGCAGGGTGCATTGTATAGCAAATCTGCCGAACGTGGTATTTATAAATCTGTTGATGGCGGTACAACATGGAAAAAAGTATTATATGTAGATGATAAAACAGGTTGTGCAGAAATATCAATGGACATGCATAATCCATCTATTATGTATGCAGCCATGTGGGAACATGGTCGTTTACCATGGCAGGTAATAAGTGGTGGGCCAGGAAGTGGATTGTATAAATCAACTGACGGTGGCAACAACTGGGTGAAAATGGAAAAAGGATTACCAAAAGAAATGGGTAAAATGTCTATCGCAGTATCAAGAGCAAATTCAGAAAAAGTATTTGCATTAATTGAAAGTGATTTTAGTAAAGACGCTGGTGGTTTATACGTATCTGATGATGCAGGTGCCAATTGGTCGCAAATTAATAAGAGCCATCGCCTAATTCAACGCGCATGGTATTATATCGAACTATTTCCAGACCCAACAAACGAAAATACAGTATATGTGATGAGTGCCCCTTCCTTAAAATCAATTGATGGTGGTAAAACTTTTACAGACTTTGCAAGCACACATGGCGATTACCATGATTTGTGGATACATCCTAGCAATGGAAAAAATATGGTCATTGCAGATGATGGCGGTGCGGCTATAACACATGATGGCGGTAAATCTTGGAGCAGTCAAAACAATATG
Source organism: uncultured Bacteroidota bacterium (assembly GCA_903953615.1). GTDB lineage: Bacteria > Bacteroidota > Bacteroidia > NS11-12g > UBA955 > JABMMZ01. The sequence continues at coordinate 953 of CAJBKH010000376.1, read as the reverse complement.
CCCACTGCACAATTTTATAGAATTAATGTAGACAATGAAACGCCTTACAATATTTATGCAGGACAACAAGACAATAGTTCCGTTAAAATTGCGAGTCGTGCCATTGGCGCCGGTGGAATAGATGAAAGAAATTGGTCTTCCTCTGCGGGAGGCGAAAGTGCGTTCTTGGCATTTGATCCAAACAATCCAAGATATGTTTTAGGTGGCTCTTATCAAGGAACGATAGAAGTATTAGATACAAAAACAAAAGGGAGCACCAATATCATGGCTGCACCCATTCAATATTTAGGCAGAGACGCAAAAGATATTAAGTACCGTTACAACTGGAATGCACCAATCATTTGGAGTAAGCATGAAGCCAATACTTATTATCATGGATCACAATTTTTATTGAAAACTTCCGACATGGGAAAAACATGGAAAGAAGTTTCTCCTGATTTAACGCGCAATGAAAAATCTAAACAAGGAAAACCTGGTGTACCATTTACAAACGAAGCAGTAGGTGCAGAAAACTATGGTACACTTGCCTATGTGATGGAGTCGGTTCATGAAAAAGGGGTGATTTATACAGGTAGTGATGATGGTTTTGTTTACTTAACAAAAGACGGAGGGGCTAATTGGAAAAATATTACACCAGCAGGCTTAGCCGAGTGTTTAATCAATGCTATTGAAGTATCTCCACATGATAAAGCAACAGTGTACATTGCAACTACAAGGTATAAGTTCAACGACCATACGCCTGGTTTGTATAAATCCACTGATTATGGAACTACTTGGACTAAAATAAATACGGGCATTGCAAACAATGCATTTACAAGAGTGGTGCGTGAGGATAATGTTATAAAAGATCTATTATATGCAGGTACTGAATTAGGCGTGTACATGTCTAACAATGGTGGTAAAAGCTGGAGTCCTTTCCAATTAAATTTACCAATTACGCCTATTACAGATTT
>CAJBKH010000375.1 GCA_903953615.1 uncultured Bacteroidota bacterium | reverse complement strand
AGATAAGTTGGTATCGCATCTGTTTGCAAAGCCATTGGCTCCTTAAATTCGGCATACTGAATATTTCCTGTGATGGCATTTATTCTTACAACTGCTGCGCCCCATAGTTTATTGGCAGCCTCACCACCTTCATACACCTGGGCTTTTGAAGTTAAGAGTGTTGTAAATAATAAGAGAAAGAAAAGCCTTAGATTTTTTAAATCATTAAATTTCCTCATAGTTTAAATAGTGTTTCGTGCGCAATTTAAGGAAAACCTTGCCATTCCAATAGTATTGACAAAAATCAAAAACACAAAACACTCTTTATCAAGTGTTTGAAAATATTTCAATCAAAAAAGTTAAGAAAAAACCAATTTTACAAACGCTGAACGAGACTTTTATTTTTAATTTGGAAATTTTTATACAAATTTTTAGGACTTTACACAATATTCTAAAATCTTAGGCGTTATTACCTATATAACTCATAAAATATGCAACAAACTTTTACGCAAGATGACATTCTTCTTTACATTTATAACGAACTTGAACCTGAGAGGGTGAATGGTCTTATAAAAGCAGTAGCAGAAAACAAAGAGCTCTTGACCTTCTATCAAGAGACTTTAAAAACCCTTAACGATTTAGATTTAATTAAAATGGACCCTACCCCTTCCATTCTTAATATCTTAAATGAGGAGTCGCGCTCAAGCTCATTGGAGATTCACTAAATCGAATTTCTGGTTTTAAAACAGGTAATACAAGCCTTAATTGTATTTTATTCATCTGATTATCAGTCGTTTTTTGTTTTATTTAAAACAAAATAGAAATTGCATTGTTATTAATTTTAGTTGTCATTTTTGGCACTTTTTGCCTCTGTATAGCCTATCCGAATATATTCTATCAATTCTCAACGGGGGCGAATTTCAATTTATGTATCTTTGTAAAAAAAATTAAATGAGTCGTAAAAAAATAATTACGGAACTTACTGAAAATAATATTATTCAAATTCTTACCGACAACAAAGGAAAAATTCTGAACCATAAACAAATATTTTCTAAACTTCAAGAAGACAATCAGCCTCCCAATGCGGAGAGCCTCCTTCCAATTCTTAATAAGCTGGCCGAAAACGGTAGCATAGAAAAAAGAGAACAGTATAAATTTTATAAACTGATGGCGCCAAAACTTTTACAAGGCACCATCGATATTTCTAAAAATGGCCGTGTATTTCTTAGAGTAGAAGACAAAGAGGAAGATTACCAAGTAGAATTCTCCTCCATCAAATTATTACCCTTCGACTTTGTAGAAGTTGAAATTGTAAAGCAAGGCAATAAAAATCCGAAGGCCAATGTACTGCGCCTCATCCGACACTCTGAACGCACCTATACAGGTGTACTCAGGAATAAAAACAACCAATGGTATATTGAACCTGACAATGTGAGATTCCAAATGCCTTTTAACACCCGCTACCTCAATTTTTATAAAGAAGGTTATAAGGCTTCTTTTCACATTCTTGAATTCCGTCAAGACAGTAAATTTCCGAAAGCAAGTGTGGTAGAATTGTTAGGTAAACCTGGTGACCACAAAACAGAAATGCACTCCATTCTTACAGAATTTGGTTTACCCGAAGCATTTGATGCAGAGGTGCAAAAATTTTCTGATGAAATTTCTGAAACCATTACTGCAAAAGATATAGAAGGAAGGGAAGATTATAGAAAAATATTAACCTTTACAATCGACCCAGACACTGCTAAAGATTTTGATGATGCCATCTCCTACCAAACCTTGCCCAATGGCAATTTCGAAGTAGGTGTGCACATTGCCGATGTGAGTCACTATGTAAAACCTGGTACCATACTCGACCAAGAAGCCCTGAAACGCGCTACTTCGGTATACCTAGTAGACAGAGTAGTTCCAATGCTACCCTTCAAATTATCGGATGTTATTTGTTCTTTGGTACCGCACCAAGACCGCTTAACATTCTCTGCTATTTTTGAAGTAACACCCCAATTTGCTGTTAAAAACATTCGCTTTGCTAAAACCATTATCTATTCCGACAAACGTTTTAGTTACGAAGAAGCACAGAGAATATTAGACGATGGTGAAGGATTGCATTACAATGAATTAAACCATTTGAATACTTTCGCCAAATTTCTTGCGAAGAATCGCTATGCCAAAGGTGCCATTAATTTCGAATCGAATGAATTCAAATTTGTTTTAGACGAGAATTTTAAACCTTTAACCATGCAATTAAAATTGCGACAAGACACCAATAAATTAATTGAAGAATTGATGTTATTGGCGAATAAATCGGTAGCAGAATTTGTCGATAAAATGAAACCGCGCAAGCCCTTTATTTATCGCACCCATGATGAACCATCGGATGCCAAGTTGCAAGATTTAAAACGCTTTGTGGCCAAATTTGGCTATACCTTGCACATTGATGACGAACGTTCGTTGCGCAAATCGATGAACGAAATATCAGCAGCAGTAGAAGGCAAACCCGAGCAAGACGTTGTGCGCACCATGTGCATTCGCAGCATGGCCAAAGCTGTTTATACGCCCAACAAACCGAGTCACTTTGGTTTAGATTTTCCTTATTATGCCCACTTCACATCGCCTATTAGAAGGTATCCTGATGTGATTGCACACCGCTTACTTTACGGTTATTTAAACAACCAAAGCATGGAGCAAATATGCAATTGGAACACCAGCATGTTAGATGCTGCCTGCAAACAAAGTTCTAAGATGGAGCAATTGGCCAGCGATGCCGAACGCGCTTCGATCAAATACAAACAAGCCGAATGGATGGAATCGAAAGTGGGACAGCAGTTCGATGGCGTGATTACAGGCTTAACAGATTGGGGCATGTTTGTAGAAATCAAAGAATACAAATGCGAAGGTTTAATACGATTGAATACCATTGCCGACGACCATTATACTTACGATGCACACTTGATGGTGATTATTGGTTCAAGATTTTTTAAACAATATAAGATGGGAGATGTTGTAAAGGTAATGGTAACTGCTTCAAATAAAATTAGCAGAACCATCGACCTCGCTTTAGTCTCAAACGAACGACCGCAAAGAACCAATAAAAATGACCGCGCATTTAAAAGAAGAAGATAATTTCGAAACCTATTTACTCAAGCATCCTTTCACAGGCATTCCTGAGTCGTTGTATGCACCTATGAATTACATCATGCAATTGGGTGGCAAAAGAATGCGTCCTAAGTTATTAATCATGGCTTATGAAAGCTGTGGAGGCCAACAAAAAGAAGATGCTAACAAATTGGCATTGGCCATCGAAACGTTTCACAATTTTAGCTTGGTTCATGATGATATAATGGACAATGCGCACTTGCGCAGAGGGCAAAAAACGGTGCACGAAAAATGGAATACTGCCACGGCTATTTTGGCTGGCGATAATTTACTGACCAAGTGTTACGATTTAATTTTAAACACCAATGTTGCGAATAAAGAAACCTTGTTAAAATTATTTACAAATACGGCTACTCAGGTATGCGAAGGACAGCAATTGGACATGGATTTGCCCAACCAAAGCCATGTAACAGAAGCCGAATATCTTGAAATGATTAAATACAAAACGGCCGTGTTACCGGCAGTGGCTTTGCAAATGGGTGCCTTGGCAGCCAATAGCACAAATGAAGTGGCCGCATCCTTTTATCAATATGGATTAAACTTGGGGATGGCCTTTCAGTTGCAAGACGATTACCTAGATACATTTGGCACCACCGAGGCCATAGGCAAACAAGTAGGTGGCGACATTTTAGAAAACAAAAAAACTGTTTTGTATTTGCATGCATTGAACCATTTACTTGGCGCGTCAAAGCAACAATTAGAAAATTGGTTCACCCAAACAGCACAAGACAATACATTAAAAATTGAACAAGTGAAAGCCTTGTATCAAATGGCGAAAAGCGATACCTACCTCTTAAACATGAAAGCTGAATATGAAACCAAAGCATTGGAACACCTTGCCAACACTGGACTTAACGAAGCCCATAAAAGTATCTTTATTGCTTTGTTCGATTTGATTAAGAACAGGCTGAATTAGTTATTGGTTATTAAGTTATTCGGGAATATAGTTGTTATTTCCTCAATAACAATTAACTTTTAAGGAATAACTATTAAAAAATAAAGACATAAAAAAGGTTGACGATTTCCGTCAACCTTTTTTAATTAAATTGGATATTGATTAATTCAAACTAACTTTTAACAGTTGATAGGTACTGGTCATGTTATTATAACCGTATAGCCAAGTGTCAACACCATTAGAAGAGATACTATAGGTATAAAAATTAGGAACTGGATCATAACTTTTAATTACATTGAATTCAGGCGAAATTTTCAATCTTGAAATCATGCCATTTCTTAGCACCATAAATTCATCATTTTTATCATACAGCAAATAGCTTAGGCTGTAAGGGTTAAAATCGAATAACATATTAAAAGTGGCATTTTCTGTACCGGAATACAACTGACCAGATTGTGTAAATGCATAAATAACCCCTGAGCTAGCATTCACCGAAATTGATCTGGTATAATCAATATCATTAATAGAAATCGTCGAAGAAGGTGACGCAATGCCAGTAGTTTTGAAAATTTTATTTTTAGATTCGAAGGCATAATATAAATTAGGCGATTTAAAATAAGTCGTAACGCCATAAACAACATTAATACTATCAACATGTTGTTTGGTTACAGAGTTAAATTTATAAACATAATCACCTGAACCATTATTACCAGCTAAATACAAATAATCGCCCTCTATTCCAAATGGTCGCAAGGTGTTAGAAGTCACAGCCCTTGGCAATTCCAATGTTTTTAATACCTTTAATGAACCGGTCCAATTGCTGGGTGTAAAACTTGGATTTAGTACTTTAAAATAGCGTGAATATGCAGTTGGACTATTATAAAGCGTAAGTGTATCTGCAACAACATCATAATTATATAAATAATAGCTCATGTTAATTTGTTTGTCTGTGGCTTTAAATGCAGACGATTCTTTGTATTTAAAGCCATTGTTATCCTTCACCAAAGTATGCACATAATTACTTCCATCCTCTGT
>CAJBKH010000374.1 GCA_903953615.1 uncultured Bacteroidota bacterium | reverse complement strand
TTTTGGTTACTTTTTTGCCCAAACAAAAAAGTAATAAAAGCGTATTAGAAATGGAAAACCATATTTAAATGCGAGACCTTTAGCTAAACAATCCGTGATATTAGTTAAAATTATTTATGTAGTTTGGAATCTATGGAAAGTAATTTTTATGCCGAGGCCAATCAAAAAATTTTAGCACGCATCGATCACGCTATTCGTCAATTTGGTATTTAGTTGCACATAGCAAACGCGCTTTAAATTTCTTGTGCTGGTTTTGTTTTAATGGGCAATCTTATCGGCTTCAGCTTATGCCCTTTTGTTTTTACAATTTTAAAATGGTATTTATTGGCATAGTATCTTGGTCCATCGTGCACTGTTGCACCTAATATGGTATAAGGTACACCACTTGCAATAAAAATGCTACCAATAAGCGGCCCTAACAGTGTTTGCGAAAATTCTACAATTATGGCTGCACCAATAATAATTGATCCAATACCATTGGCCAAAAAATAATAGGACAATACTTGGTACTCGAGCGTGGGACGTCTAATTTTACTAATGTATTTTAAATTAAGTGTATCCATTTCTCCATTAAATTTATCATAAATGGCAATTTGCGAATCATTGACAATTATAAATTTACCGCGATAGGTTCGGTCAAACACGGTTTTTACTTTAATGATTTTACGCTCAGGTATTACAATGGTTCTACCTTTATTTCTTCTTGGTTCCAATACAATGTACTTGCGTGTGAGGGTATCTGCTTTCTTGGTTTGGGCCTGCGAAAGCATTGGTATTGTAATTAGAAAAACATAAAGGAGGAGTAATTTCTTAGACATAATCAAAACTAATGGTTTTGTCGAAATAAAAAAAATTCAGCCATCTCTGCTATTTTTCTTAAATTTGGCATCCTTTTTAAAGTATAATAATCAATATGCATAAAATAATAATTGCCTTCTTGCTGATTACTGGCATGGGCCTGCAAGCACAAATCCGTTATGGCACCTATGGCCAGGAGAAACACGGTAAGTATACCTACACCAAAGTGTCCAACGATCCTACCAACAGCCGCTGGTATGTTTTGTCAAACGGGTTAACCGTTATTCTTTCTGTGAACAAAGATCAACCGCGTGTTCAAACATTAATTGCAACCAAAGCAGGTAGTAAAAATGATCCAGCTGATAACACAGGTTTGGCACATTACTTAGAGCATTTGTTATTCAAAGGAACCGATCAATACGGTACACAAGATTATGCCAAAGAAAAAGTATACCTCGATCAGATTGATAATTTGTATGAGCAATACAACAAAACCACCGATGAGAAAAAGCGCAAAGCCATCTACCGTCAAATTGATAGCATCAGTGGCATGGCTGCTAAATTTAGCATTGCCAACGAGTACGATAAAATTTGTCAGTCGTTAGGTGCCCAAGGTACCAACGCCTTTACAAGTGTTGAGCAAACAGTGTATGTTAATGATATACCTGCCAACCGCATTCACCAATGGATTGAGCTTGAAGCCGAGCGTTATAGAAATCCAGTATTGCGATTGTTCCATACCGAATTAGAAGCGGTGTATGAAGAAAAAAATATTTCATTAGACAACGATGGGGAAGAAGCTTACGAAAAATTATACGCCAGCTTATTCCGAACCCACCCTTATGGCACACAAACCACCATTGGTACAGTTGAGCATTTAAAAAATCCTTCATTAAT
>CAJBKH010000373.1 GCA_903953615.1 uncultured Bacteroidota bacterium | reverse complement strand
TTTGTATTATCATTAAATTCCACTTCTGTCAGCTTAATCAAGTCCTGTTTAATTGAAGGATTTGAAAACTTCAAAGGCTCATATTTTGACATAAATGTGTCAAACTTAGATTTGTCAAAAACCAAAAAAGTAAACTGGTCTTGATTATTGTCGTAAAATTCTATTTCATTTGTCTTCATAGCTGATTGTCCACAAGAGAACGTTGTAACTGCAATGAGCATTAAATATAGTAGAGGTCTCATTAAATATGGCTTATAACCAATAACCAATAACTAATAACTAGGTCTGAATAACACCCACATTAAATGTTTTAATAGGTGCATGGTTAGCCATGCTTATACCTTCGCTAATTATAGTGCGGGTTTCTAGTGGGTCAATAACACCATCGACCCATAAGCGAGCTGCGGCGTAATAAGGACTCATTTGCGTGTTATAGCGATCGGTAATTTTATCGAGCAATGCTTTTTCCGCTTCGGGCGTTATTACTTCGCCTTTGGCAATTAAGCTGGCTTTTTCAATTTGTAACAATGTTTTGGCAGCTTGTTCGCCACCCATAACTGCAATTTTAGCACCTGGCCATGCATAAATTAAACGCGGGTCGTAGGCCTTACCGCACATCGCATAATTGCCTGCACCAAAGCTATTGCCCATAATGATGGTAAATTTAGGAACAGTACTATTGCTCATGGCATTCACCATTTTAGCGCCATCTTTTATAATTCCACCTTGTTCACTTCTACTACCTACCATAAAGCCAGTAACATCCTGTAAAAACACCAATGGAATTTTCTTTTGATTGCAGTTCATAATAAAACGCGCTGCTTTATCGGCACTATCACTATAAATTACACCCCCAAATTGCATTTCGCCTTTCTTGCTTTTAACCAATTGACGGTTATTGGCAACAATTCCTACCGCCCATCCATCAATTCTGGCATAACCACAAATAATGCTTTTACCAAAGCCTTCTTTGTATTGTTCGAATTCGCTACCATCAACTAAACGTTCAATGATTTCCATTGTGTCGTATGTCTTACCGCGATCGGCAGGTAAAATGCCATAGATGTCTTTTTCGTTTTTTGTAGGTGCAATGGTAGGTACTCTGTTAAAACCGGCTGTTTCATAATGACCAATTTTATCCATGATATATTTAATCCTATCCAAACAACTTTTGTCATCAGGGAATTTATCATCGATTACACCACTAACTTCACTTTGTGTAGTGGCACCGCCTAAAGTTTCGTTATCGATATCTTCACCTATGGCGGCTTTTACTAAATAACTGCCAGCCAAAAATATTGAGCCTGTACCTTCAACAATGAGCGCTTCATCGCTCATGATTGGCAAGTATGCGCCACCAGCTACACAACTGCCCATTACAGCGGCAATTTGTGTTATGCCCATGCTACTCATCATGGCATTGTTTCTAAACATTCTTCCGAAATGCTCTTTGTCTGGAAAAATTTCATCTTGCATGGGAAGAAAAACACCTGCGCTGTCCACCAAATAAATAATTGGCAATCGGTTTTCCATAGCAATTTCTTGGGCTCTTAAATTCTTTTTGGCTGTTATTGGAAACCAGGCGCCAGCTTTAACAGTTGCATCATTTGCAACAATCATACACTGTCTGCCGCTAACATAGCCAATACCTGCAACAACACCACCGCTAGGGCAGCCACCATATTCTTTGTACATGCCTTCGCCTGTAAATGCGCCAATTTCTACAAATGGTTTGTCATGGTCGCGCAAATAATCAATGCGCTCGCGGCATAACATTTTGCCTTTTTCTTTTTGTTTAGCTGCAGCTTTTTCGCCTCCGCCCAATACAACTTTTTTGAAACGTGTTTTTAAGTCGAATACCAATTGTTTATTTAAGTCTTCGTTTTGATTGAACGCTAGGTCAACTTTTGTGCTCATTTAGGATAAATAGGTTTTATGTCGCGAAAATAGGTGATATAAATAATTTAAAAGCTATTTCAATCGAATAGAATCATTAAATAAAGACGAACTTTTTATTATTCTGTTGCTATAGTATTTTCTACTTGGCAAAATTTAATCAACAGTAAAAAAACGGATTCTGTATTTTTCTAACAATTTTACGTTGAATTTAAATTTAAATTCAATGGGGAAAGTATTTTGATAATTATAAACTACCAAGAACCACTGCTATCAAGGGCTGGGAATACAAAAAATTGGCACTTATCCACATTTTTTGTATCTTTGTAGTCT
>CAJBKH010000372.1 GCA_903953615.1 uncultured Bacteroidota bacterium | reverse complement strand
TGCCTTGTTTTGCGCAGGTAAACAAAATGTAAAAGTGCGATTCCAAAACTATGGTATAGATACCTTAAAGAGCATACAAATTGGTTGGAGTGTGAATGGCACAGCCCAAACTGGGACTTCATGGACAGGTAAATTAGCGCCGGGTGCTTCCTCATCTACTATCAATTTGGGTGCTTATACATTTGCAGGTAATACAGCTTATAATTTTAGAATTTGGACGCGCTTACCCAATGGTTCTGCAGATGGTAAAAATATCAATGATACATTAAAACAAACCAAGTATGCGGCCATGTCGGGTGCCTATACCATAGGCGATACCAATATTGCCAATTATAAATCTTTTAGTCAAGCCATTACAGCCATGACAGAGCGTGGCATTTGTGGCGCAGTTACGTTTAATGTGTATAATGGCACCTTCAATGAACAATTGGGAATTGCCCAATTGCCAGGTATGGGTGTTAATAGTCCTGTCGTATTTCAAAGCATTAGCAAAGACAGCACCAAGGTGAAAATAAGTTTGGCTTCTACGATTGCCAATGGCACCAATAACGCGGCATTGCAACTGCGTGGTGCCGATTATGTGACATTCAAGGGTATTACGTTTGAACGAACAGGAACAAATATCTATGCACAGGTCATTCATATTTTAAATGGTTCAACACACAATACACTTACAAATTGTAGAATGTTAGGATTGAATTTAGCTACTGCGAATACAAATGCGATTAATATTTGGTCGGACCAAGGAAAAGATGATTACAATGTGTTTAGAAACAATGCCATCAAGTACGGTCATCAAAGTATGTTCTATGTTGGAACTATTGCCGCTCGCGAGGTAGGAACTGTTATAGAAGGCAATACGTTTGAAGGTGCATTGAAAAATGCTGTGCAGTTGAATTTTAATGACAGCGCAATTGTGAATGGCAATACCTTCCTCAGTGTTAATGTTGCAGACACAGGCACGAGTGATTTGTACTTATTAGACTGTGATAAGAATTTAATGGTTCAAGGTAATTATTTCAAAGATAATAATACTGCGAATGCCATATGGCTAAACAGTTGTAATGCAACAGCAGTTGCACCTACAAATATTGCCAACAACAGTATTGTGAAACCAAACGGACGAGGCATTTCACTTACCTCTAATGATTATGTGAATGTGGTATTTAATTCCATGTATTTTAGTGGTAATTTTACTACCAATAGCGGCATTCAAACAAATGCAGGCGCCAGTACCAATACAGTTTTGAAAAATAACAACATTGTTATGGAGGAGGGGAAAGTGGTTCACATTACAGCTAATTCACATGTTAGTGCAAGCAATAATAATAACTTCTTTGCCAATGGTACGCAGTTTGCCTATTGGGTTTCTGCCTATAGCAGTCTTTCAACCCTTTCAGGTTTTACTGGTAAAGATTTAAACTCACTTTCTGTCAATCCTATGTTTAAATCGGGTACTGATTTGCACATCCTAAATCCTTTGTTGAAACGTGCAGGTACGCCAATAATAGGCATTACCAAAGATGTAGACAATGAGATAAGAAATACTACAACACCAGATATTGGATTTGATGAATTTAAATTGTCGAAAAATGACGCGGGTATTATCAGTTTAACTAAGCCTGTTGCAGGCACCTGTGCTGGGTTATTAGATGTAGAGGTAGTGATTAAAAATATGGGCAATGATACATTGAAAAACGCATCGCTTACTTGGTCAATTAATGGGCTTACACAGAAAGCATTTGCCTTTACAGGATCATTGGCAAGTTTTGAGTCAGACACTATTGTGATAGGGACATTTAATTTTGTGGGTTTAACCAATCCGAAATTTATTGTTAAAAGTAATTTACCAAATGGCAATCAAGATGCCATTGGTTTCAATGATTCCATAGTATTGAATCGAAGTATTCGTGCATTGCCAGTTGCCAATGCTGGCGTAGATCAAGCCCTTTGTTTGGGCGATTCGTTATTAATAGGGTCAAGTGGTGGATCTGGCTTTACATACCGATGGTTAACCATGTCCAATGGTTTAATTAGTACCAATGCGCAAATTTATGTGAAGCCTAGCACAACTACTTCTTATGTATATGAAGTGACCAATGTAGCCTTTGGTTGTATGAATAAAGATACCATTAAAATAACTGTTAATCCGAAACCAATTGCCAATGCAGGTTCCGATGCATTTGTTTGTCCTGGTGCGATTGTTAATATTGGAAAGACTGCCATTGCAGGCAACACTTATAGTTGGACCAGTCAACCTACGGGTTACATCTCTTCAGTTGCTAATCCGAATGTTGTTCCGAATTTTACAACAACCTATTTTTTACAAGTAACCATCACTTCAACAGGTTGTAAGGCGCGCGATACAGTGAAGGTAAATTTATTAGCGGTGCCAACCCCTACCATTACAGGAAAGAGTTCGGTTTGTAAAGGGGAGGCATTGAATTATTCAACCAAGTTAAACGCAGGAAATACCTATAAATGGAATCTATCTGGGGGCTCGATTGTGGCTGGTCAAAATACAAATGCTTTAAGTGTTAATTGGCAAACTGCTGGGGTAGGATATGTCGAAGTGATAGAAACAAATGCCTCTACATGTAAAGATACTGTTAAGTACAATGTTACCATTAACGATCGCCCAACTGCTGCATTTAATATTAATGGAGGCGCTTGTAAAGGGAGTGCTACAAGTTTTAAGGATGCAAGCACAGGCGCTACTACCTATGAATGGTTGTTTGGAGATGGAGGTGCTTCAACTGTTGTTAATCCAACACATATCTATGTAAATGCAAACACTTATAAAGTGTTTTTAATTGCGCGTAATGCCGCAAATTGTGTGGATACCACCTCACAATCTGTAGTCATCAATCCATTGCCAGTTATTAATTTTGGAGGTTCTATAAAGGGTAATCGCAGTATAGATTTATCTGATTCTTCAAGCATAGTAAATGGTACAATTGCTAAATGGCGTTGGGAATTTGGTGATGGTGATACTTCGCTTTCGCAAAACCCTTCACATCAGTTTGCCAACGATGGTAGTTACACAATTCAGTTATGTGCCACTTCTGCCGCAGGTTGTACAAATTGTGCCACAAAAAACTTTAACATCCTAGGGATTCATTCCATTGGATATATAAAAGGTTTATTTGCCTTGCCAAATCCGACAACTGGCATAGTTATTATAAAGGCTGTAGAAAACTTAACATCTATTGAAGTTGCCAATGCAATGGGCCAAATCATTTCAACCATTCAGTTAAATGGCAATGCTTTCACAATTGATTTAAGCAATCAAGCAAGTGGAATATATTTTGTTAAAGTAACAAGCAGCCAACAATTGCAAATTTTAAAATTGATGAAACAATAAGATCTTAAATTGATTGATTGAAAAAAACCTCCGATGCATCATCGGAGGTTTTTTTGTTGTAATTTCTATCCGGTAAATTGTTAGGGCCTTAAGTGTAGAAAGCCTAAAATTACACATCTGCTTTTTGAACTATTAAGTCATTTTATTGTCATAGATTTTCAGGATTGCAATATTCGTTTTGAAGCCTTCGTTTTCTACACATATGAACAGCGAATATTTGATACGATGCATTGAATTCATTAGGCTATTTTTCTCTGCCAAGCTTTATGAAACTAACCACTCCACTTGTTTAATCTTTATACCTTATGTCTATTCCAAAAATCATTTATCAAACGTTTCGAACCGCTGATTTACCACTTGTCACACAATGGCACATTGCACGTTTAAAGAAAAAAAATCCTGACTACCAATATGAATTTTACGATGACGAACGCATTGAACATTTTATTGCTACTGCGTATAATCATGAAGTGCTTAGCTTATATCAGAAAATTGATATAGGAGCTGCTAAGGCCGATTTTTTTAGATATGCCATTTTGTATAAAAGGGGTGGTATTTATTTAGATATTGATAGTTTAGCCATTGCCCCTTTTCATACGTTTATAAAAGAGAATGACGAAGCATTGATTGCCATGGAAAGTCACCCTGGCATTTGTGTACAATGGGCCATGGTGTTTGCTGCGGGTCATCCATTTTTAAAGAAAGCCATGGATTTAATGTTGGATAATTTAAGGTACAATCGGTATCCCAACGATGTGCATAGCATGACGGGTCCTACTGTTTTTACAAAAGCTATAAATACTTGTTTGAAAAGCGATCACAGCATTCCTTACCGTTTAGTGGGCATCGATTACCAAGGTTGTTTTAAATTCCATTATCCCATGAGTAAATTCTTTTTATACCGTGGCGAGCAACATTGGAAAAAAGCACAACTCAGTCGCACTGTATTAAAACAAGGTGTGGAGGTTCACACACTCGCAAGGCCAATAGTAGAAGATTTGCAGCAGTTGCAGCCGGTTTTGGTGGAGATGGAGTAGGGGAGATTTTATTATTTTTTAACTTTGAATCTTGGCGTGTTTTGTTTCTTCAAAACCTACGTTTTTTAATAAAAAAGCAAGCCTAAATACGAAATGGAAAAAACGCAATTCGAATACTTTGTTAATTCTGAGGTAATGCTTTTATCTCCTTGATTTTTTTTGTAATCGTTTCAGAAAAATAAGCTGCTTCTGCCTTGCTGTAACCAACTTTGTGAAATTGAATAATTCCATTTTTATCAATGATAATAAGCTGCGGAACACCAGCGGTTTTTAATCCATCGAATAATAAAAAACCTGAATCTTTGTAAATCGGAAATGGAACATAGGGTCTAATCTTATTAACTTTTACGGAATCAAATGGAAGGATGGTATGGATGTTTATAAAAGCAATATCGCTATCATTTAAATTTTGAGACAGTAGTTGAAGCGTTTTCATTTCCTCAAAACAAATTGAACAGTTCTCATCAAATAATGAAGCAACAACAATTTTTGAATGGTTTAATGATTTAAAATCCTGTTGAGTTTTTTCGGTTTTTGAAAGTACAAAAGACGTGTTTATTATCTGATTGTTATTTTTATTAACTAGTATTAAAAATACCTTATGAAAAGGAGAATAAGCTAGCCATATTGAGAGTAAAGCTATGCCTAAAGTTAATAGTTTTTTTGAACGCGTTTGGTTAAAAAATAGGATACTAAAAAAACATATTATTCCAAGTATTGTGGTGCTAATGCCATAAAAAAGAAACCCCAATTCTAACACACCTGTTATTCTATATACGTTAAATGTTATATAAACAACACAAATTGAAATTGCCAATGGGGTTCTGTTTTTAAATGCTAGAATTATTAGTGCTATTGCACTAATTGAAATTATTCTGAATACTCCTTCATAAAATTCTTGATCATCCAGCTTTTCATGACAAAGGTAGAGTAACGAAATGTCAAGTATCAGCCATATTAAGATTATCGCAATTATATTTAGAATTGTTTTCATTGATTCAGTGTAAGTCAAATATAGCGCCAAAGTGTTTTAACTTGATATATTCTTAAATTTGAATACTATATAAATGCAATTAGTAAGGGAGAAATAAAAGAATCACAGCATTCACGCTTATTGATATTATGCGTAAAATGTTTGCTAATCGTTGTTTTTATTGTGATTAGACAATCTAACTAACGCCTTAAAGTCCCCATTAATGAGCGCAATTTTCTTTTTTCTTGTCCAACCTTTTATTTGTTTTTCGAAATTAATAGCATCTGTTGGGTCGATGAAAAATTCGGAATAAACAAGTTTAACAGGTCGTCTTGAATATGTGTAAGCTTCTTTATTCTCGCCACTTTGATGCTCCTCAAATCGTCTATCAATGTCATTCGTTACACCAGTATAGAAAGAATGATCGGAACATTCTAAAATGTATACGTACATCATTTTCATTTTTCGAAAATGAGATTAATTTCAAAAAATAAAAAATAAATTTCAAGAGATTAGGAACTTTGATGCACCAATTGGTATCTAATAATATCGATAAGCTGTTGCCTACTTTAGTCATGCTGAGCCTGTCGAAGCGCTAGTAGGTCAGCCCATAAGCACTGTAGCCTTTGGGTGTGTCGATGGTTTTTGGCTTCGGAACACTTCGTCCATACATTCGACAAGCTCAGTAGGACGAAGTGCAGTGCTAACGAAATTGTTAGATTATAATTGTCAATCCGAGTCTTA
>CAJBKH010000371.1 GCA_903953615.1 uncultured Bacteroidota bacterium | reverse complement strand
AGTGCAGATAATCTAAATTGGAATCCAATTTTTGCAGTTGAATGTGAAACGTTTAAAAAGGATAGTACTGGCAAAAGAGTTAGAGTCTCATCAATCCCTAGAAATGTTACAGGTTATTGGCCTTTGAATATTGATGAAACCCTCAACAAATTTGCCTACACCCCTGAGTTCGATTACACCTACAATGTCTGTGAAGAAGCAACCGACACCATTATTTTCAATGTAAAGGATACACTGGCCACCAAACAAACAGCCAAGGATACCGTTAAATTAAGGTGGGTGAATGAATTACCCAATTCATCGGCAGTTGTTACTAATCTTGGTCAACCCGAGCCTAATGTTAAAATACTTTGGACGCCTCCTTCGGGGTGTAATGCCAATAATCCTTATACCTTTAATATTTATGCTTACGAAAGTTTGTGCAGTGTTAATAGGCGCTATATGTTTCGTTCGGCCGAGTTCAATGCCATACCCCAACCCAAATTTGTAGTTAAAATAGATACCAGTCTTTGCAGTCAATTAAAGTTTTCTGCGAGTACTACCCAAACTGGTCCTTTTAAATTTGAGTGGTTGGTTTATAGTAAGAAGGATACCATTAAAAAAAGTGGTAGTGCCAAGGATAGTATTAACCTGCCTTATGCAGGCAAATGGTATGTGAAATTAAAAGTGCAAAACACCACCTATGGTTGCACCAAACTTTACATGGATTCTATTGTGCCAGTAAATGCCGCCATTGTCTCGAATATTAGCAAACAAAAAGCAAAGGTTTGTAAAGGTACTAACTTGTTTTTTAGCAGTAACACTTTTAATAACCAAGGTCAACTGAATTACCAATGGTATAAGAACAAACAATTAGTTGCTACTACAGCTAACTATAATTTCGTAATCAAAGATACCAGCAAAATAAAAATTGTAGTAAGCGATAAAAGAAATTGCAAAGCTTCGGATAGTATAACCATTACTGCCTATCCTGATAAAATGGTTCAGTACCTGCCCGATACTGCCTTTTGCAATAAAAGCAGCATAGCCATTACAGCTTTACCAACTTATGCAAAAGATACCATTACATGGTTGCACAACCAACAACATACGGCCACGCAATTATTATCTGTTGCCAATACTTATGTTATTCAATACACCGATAGCAATCAATGTTTCGGTAGAGATACTTTTGTGTTAAAAGAGGTAACGCCATTTTTTATGCAGCCCATGCCAGATGCGCAACTTTGTAAAAACGACACCCTCATATTTCAAGCACAATTGCAACCCGCCATCAGTGTAGATTCTATGTTTTGGTACAAAGATGGCACGAGGGTAAGCAGTGCCACTCAGCCACAAATAGCCTTTAGTGCACCTGCTAATATGGAGCTAAAAGTATTTGCTAAACAATACAACAAACAATGCCAAGCCAAGGATACTTTCAATGTATCTGTTTATCAAAAATCGGATATTGGATTTGATATAATTGCTTTAGATTCTTGCCTGCCTAGCAACCGGTTTAAAGTTACAAAAAGTGGAAGTGGTGCAAGTAATTCATTACTGATAAATTGGGGTGATGGGCAATCGCAAATACTAACAACAACTGCAACACACACTTATAAAGATACAGGCATTTATCAATTGACGTTGTATGTTAATACAGATAACAATTGTAAGGATACTATAGTTAAAAATACAAGTGTGTATGCTACGCCTGATGTGCAATTTACAGTGAACGATTCGGTACAATGTGCCAATGAAAATAAATTTACATTGAATCTTACGTCACCTCGCCTTGGGCCTAATTTACACACCCTTAATTGGGGCGATAATGTGATAGTCACACAAGTGCCAAATAATTTGTATAGTCATGTCTATAGCAAAAACGCAAGTATTGTTCAAAAGTATACGGTTTCTGTAAGCAGTAGCTTCGGTAATAACTGTGCAGACACCATGAAACAAGTTGTCACTGTTTATCCAAGTCCTGATGTAAAAATAAAAGCGAATGGCTTGTGTATTGGAGATACTACGCTATTCACTGCTTCTATACGCAATGCGCTGCCAATTAAAACTTATGCATGGCAAATAGGTAACCAAGCAAGTGGTAATTTACCAACTATCTACAGGTCCTTTGCTACTATTGGTACTTACACAGCCAGTGTTAAAGTAAGCACCGATTCATTGTGCGATGGATTCGATATCTTGCGTGTAAATATATTACAACGCCCAGTAGCGGCCTTCGATTTTGAAAAAGCACAACGCGATAATTTGGCGACCATTCCGTTTTATTTTACCGATCGTTCTACCAATGCCAATACTTGGTTATGGACCTTCAATTCGAGCTATCAAACCAGCTTACAAAATGTAAAATATGATTTTATAGATACGGGCTATGCCAGGGTTAAATTAGTGGTAAGCAATAAGAATACTTGTTACGATAGCCTTGAAAGATTATTGCCCATTATGGAGCGCATTAAGTTTTATATTCCCAATGTGTTTACACCCAATGCCGATGGTAATAACGATGGCTTTGGATTACATAGCAGTCAGTATTTTTTAATTAAAACTTTTAAAATGGAAGTGTTCAACCGCTGGGGTGAAATGGTGTTTAAGACTACTGACATGACCGAACATTGGCATCCAGAAAAAGACCAACAAAGTATTTATCTAGTAAAAATCCTCATCAAAGATTTTTACAATATCGACCAAGAATTATCGGGAGTGGTAGAAGTGTTGAGGTAATTATTTACAAACTACTCTCAAACTCATTGATAACACTCTGTGGCGTTACCAAAATGCTT
>CAJBKH010000370.1 GCA_903953615.1 uncultured Bacteroidota bacterium | reverse complement strand
GGATTAATTATCTTTGGTGCAACTTGTGCTATTGCGACAGCAATTTTCTTTGCCCGAATATGATCATTTTTAAGTAATGATAAATTCATATCTAAAGCGTAGTGAGCTGCGGCTGCCAAAATTCCAGCCTGTCTCATCCCGCCGCCATATCTTTTCCGCCATGGCCTTGCTTTTGCAACCCGGTCTTTTGTAGAAAGCATTAACGAGCCAACTGGCGCGCCTAAGCCTTTTGAAAGACAAACACTAATTGTGTCAAAGTATTTTCCATACTCTTTAAACTCAACTCCAGATGCAATATGGGCGTTCCAAATTCTGGCACCATCTAAATGTAATGCGATTCCAAGTGCCTGACTTTCTTGTCTTAACTTTTTAATCTCATCAAGTGGTTGAACTGTTCCTCCACCAAAGTTGTGAGTATTTTCAATGGCAATTGCAGTTGTTGAAACTAAATAAGGTCCAGAGTCTGGCCTTGCGATATTAAGTGCATCAGCAGCAGATAGGAGACCTCTATCTGCCAACCAGGTTCTTGTGGTTATTCCGCTAAATACAGCTCCAGCACCTAGCTCTGCCCTAACAATGTGAGAATTAGTTTCTGTAATTAACTCTTCACCAGGTGCAACTAACATTCTAATTGATAACTGATTTGCTAAAGATCCACTGGGACAAAATAATCCTGCCTCCTTGCCAAATAATTGGGCAACTCTTTCTTCCAAGGAGTTAATAGTTGGATCTTCACCATAAACATCATCACCGACCTCAGCTGCGGCCATAAATTCACGCATCTGAGCAGACGGTTTGGTAACAGTGTCAGACCTTAAATCAATTAGATGCGTATTACTCATTACTTAATCTTCTCATACTTGATTTTCTGTTATCAGACCAAATAACGAGTGCCATTGCGGCCATTACAAGTGATCCACCTGTAATTATTCTTAATGTAAGGGGATCGTTGTGGAAATAGAGACCAAAAAAAACTGCAAAAGGCGTCTCGGTTGCCAAAAGAACGCTCGCAACCGTCGCACTCATCACTGACTGCGCCTTTGTCTGAATTAAAAATCCGATGAAGGTTGCAAAAAATGCAGTATAAAGAATGGCTAACCAAACTGTGCTATCTGGAGCCACTTGGAAACCATCTTTGAAAGCAAAAATTGAGGTGAGAGCAGCGACTGTTGCTACCTGAATAAAAGTTAGTGCATATGTATTTTTACCATCACTCCATTCACCTAGAGCTACAAAGTGGGCGCCATATATAAACGCCGAGATTAAAACCAATATTTCGCCAAGACCAATTGTTACCCCATTGTAGGAGATAAAAAATAGCCCGATGGTCGCAATTACCACAGCAAGCCATTGGATCTTTAAAACATGCCGCTTAAGAATTATAAGTGAGATTAGTGGGGTAAAAACAAGATATAGACCAGTGATAAATCCAGTATTAGAAACAGTTGTCTTAGTTAAACCATATGTTTGAAAAATATATCCGCCGCCAAGCAGTATTCCCGCAATAATTCCCCTATAAATAAACTTTTTTGTTAAACCTCGGAACACTCCAGGCTTATACAAGAACATAAGCAAGGCTGCGAGAATAAATCTAGAAGATAGAAAGGAAAAAACATTTTGACGCTCAAGTGAATCTTTCATAACCACGAAAGAGCTACCCCAGACAGCGGCAATCGATATCATTGCAATATAGAGAGTTAATTTACTTTTCATTTTTATCACGCATTTTTTTAAGTAGGGCAACTTCACTACCATGCTCAGGTTCTGCTCCTGGAGTTTCTAAAATCAGGGGAGCATTTAGTATTGCTGGGTGTGATACCAGTTCAGTAAATGGTTTTGTACCAATTTCACCTTTACCAATATTTTGGTGTCTATCCTTCAAATTTCCACAAATATCCATTGAGTCATTTACATGTATTAATTTAATTCGCTCAACCCCAACAATTTTCACAAGAAGATCGATGGTTTCCGTCATACCACCTGGCTTTTTAATGTCATGTCCGGCTGCAAAAACATGGCAGGTATCAAGGCAAACCCCAACTTTTGGGTGCCAT
>CAJBKH010000369.1 GCA_903953615.1 uncultured Bacteroidota bacterium | reverse complement strand
CGTTGCAATTTACCAACACAGGCGCACTTGCTTTGTTGTCGTTGGTCATCCAAATATTGCCCTCCATGGTTAAGAGACTTAAACCGCCTTGATTGTTAATCGTTGCATACAATCCAACATCACCGAACAAAGGTGTACCAGGAGGGCCTGTTAATCCTAAGGCGGCACCAAAGCCGAAGAACGTTCTATTATCGGGCACAAAACTTGCCCCACTTGGTGAGCGACCGATTTGAAATCCTGCAGCCTGAGCGGTTGCATCGCCTGAAGTTCTGCGCATTTTATACCAAGCCTCAGCAGAAATTGAATTGGCATAAAGCACATTGGCTGAAAAGTCAATTGGTATACCCGGATTGATTTTCGCAAAAGCGCCAAACATCCAATAGCGCATACCATTTACTTCACCAAACATACCCGTAACACCAACCGCAATACTTGGCTTAATATCCGCAAAAAGAAATCCTGCAATTCCATTTCCGTATACAGGATCATTGCTAATAAAAGTAATACCACCGGCTACTTTAATGGCTCCATTCAAAAATGCTGAAATGTGAATGGTATCGACATTTAATCCCGATGGCTTAAACTCCCATAGGGAATTCATCGATTTAGGTGCTGCATATATACCGAGTTTACAGCTACCTCCGATGGAGTTGTTGCCTAAGTCGACCACATTGACAGTTATTTTAAATGTCAAACCAATTCTAGATCCGGCTTCATTGCTCAAATCGAATGTACATTTACCGCTAAACTCATCCATACGTACATCAGAAATATTAATTGGAAATCCTCCGGTCTTCTGTTGACCAGTTATAGCAGGCGGGGTACTTGAGTTCCTAGAAGTGTCTGATGGCATGCTGGTATTGCTTATAACTCTGTTCATATCCAAACCACCAAGTTTGTCGAGTGTTACTTTAAATTCGAGTGGATTGGCAATACTTGTTTTTACTTTAAGTCCTTCAAAAGGCAGAGTACCCAAACGAACATCTTTTAGTCCTGCGATATCGGCAGCGCCTAGTGTGATGCTGCCATTAAAATTGCTTTGCAAAGCCAATGTTTGAGGCCTTGTAATATCACCCAAAACATCGATGCGGCTGCTGGCAGACAAATTCAAGGTTGCGAACCAAGCCGGCATATCAATTGCATTTGTATTTCTAATGCCAAATTGGGCATACAAACTGTCTGCATTTCTGCTTGGTGACAATAACATTCTGTAAGCCAAGTTGCCAGCTAAAATAGGTACTGAAATTTGCCCACTGAGTTTGCTTGTTCGTGGTATATTATTGACAACATCAATCGACAAACTGTCAATAGAATATTTCCATCCAGTTAGGCTTCCATTGTTTAAACTTAGAATATTCTCTATCCCAATTGAGGCCGTTATACCAGCCGCGTCTAAAATTAAATTTCTAGCATTTATATTTAATCCATTGACAGTGTCTTTTTCACTAAATACATCGGGCAATCGCAATCCTAATTCCTGAAAATAAACACCTTTCCAATGTGCATCTTTAACCCCTAAATAATTGCTAGGGAACACCATGCCTTGTGCATTGGCTTGGTCAGAGAAATCGAATGTTGCTTGTCGGCAAGTAATCGTAAAACCGGGTAGACTTTTTAGCTGAAAACTTTTATTAAAGTCCAATGACAACATCCAATTATTTAGAGAACTAATAACAGCATGACCAGTAGCAGTAACTTTGCCAAAGCTTGGCTTTTTAGATATGACAGGCAATACATGGTTTCTACTTAATTCCAAAGAGGCTTTCAAATCTATGTGCTTAAAACCATTGCAATCCCATACCAAACGGGTACCCGATTGACCGGAATTACCATTGGCATCACCTTGTCTTCCCAATATTTTAAACACATTGGAATCGCTGGTTTTAAAATCAATAGATCCCATTAATTCTAGCGCACCACCGTTAAGAGTTTGGGCCAAACCCTTTGGTGTTAAACAAATATCTGAAGCGCCAAATCCCACATATTGATCGAGGGTCTCGTACGTCATTCTCAATATTGCAGCGGCACTTATCTTCGCTTCTGTAGGGGTAAAAAAGACATCGGTAACAGCAATGGTATGAGGGAAATTATCAACTTCTTTACTCAATCCGAATGGCATGGTTACTTCTTCTCCAAAAATACCACCTAAAACCAAACAAGCAGGTGAATTGATGTACGAATACAAATCGTCTATCTCGCCTTCAGTGGCATTGTTTACTGCTCTATTGACCTGGTTTTTAACCGCTGTGTAATCAATATACTTATTAAATATTTTTTCAAACATTGAATTCGACCCGCCGGTATACCCTGCAATAAGGTCGTCTGTTTTTGTTTTAGCTTTTACAGTTCCTTCTATTAAGCGTTTTTCTGCATTGAATTTCACTTGCGAAAAAACCACCGATATTGGTCCGGGGAACAAACTGCAACGAATACTTCCTGTGCCTACAGCCGTTTTGCTTACAGGATTAAACGTTATTGTTTTTATCTTCATTTCAAATTGCCCGACACGAACAAGTTCCCCTACTCTTATGTGAGCAGTTTGAGGTGTCATATTAACTCCACCCATATTGAATTGACAAGCCAAACCGCATAAGGCTGTATCCCTTAAAACATTGCTGTCAACTGCATTAAAGCTATCCAAATAACTGAACTTATAATTTTTGCGCAAGAGTGCTCCAAAGTCATGTGGTTCTTCATCTGCATTGCCAGTCCCATCGGTGAGTTGGTTTTGCGCCATTAGCTGATTTTGGTATTCAAAAAAACGCATATGCAATGCATTGTTGGTATCGATGTCGGTAGGATTGCTCCAAGTTATTCGGTAATAATATTTGCCCGCAGTGTCGAGACTAAATGTTTCTTCTCTTGTGTTGTAAAGATCGTTCATCAAGCGCTCACGACCACCTGGCATACTGTATGTTTCGATTATACATTTAGAACGTCTAAACACAAGACTATCGAAACGGGGACTTTTTGACACTTCAATATTCCATTGCTGCGCAACCAACAATTCTTGCCATTGTTCCCAGGCCTCATTGTTGTCTGTCTCAGGGAATATTTTATTGGGTGCTAAAGATGGTTTAAACCTTATTTTGATGTTTTTGCGATTTGCTGCTGCACCTGACAATGCTTGTATTTCTGGCATTTTCATACCCACTGAGAATCGGCCATTCATAACTCCCAATCCCTGTTGATTATTGGCATTTATCCCGGAACTCGCATTCAATTCATCGCTGCTAAAGAGGTTTTCAAAACTATCAATCGACATCTTCTCACCTTTAGGAGAAAAATAAGCGAAACGCGAATTCCATACAATTTCTTTATAAGGATCTTTGTAAACCAATTGACCGAAGTTTGGTACTTCAGGATCAAGCTCTAGATTTCCAGTCTGCTGCACCACCGCATTGCGATTGGCTACTAGGATACTTAGTTTCAGTTTACCTGCGGGACTGTTCCCTAAGACCAATAAGGATGAGTTGGGTGTTTTGAAATATTGTAAATGGGATTGTTTTTGGGTTTGTGCCAAAAAGGCATCCACCATTGGATTCATGCTTGAGCCGTCCCCATCACCACGCAATTGTTGCTTCGCTAATTCGTCGAACGAATGCTGCAAAGTTGACAAAGATGATTCGTAGGACATTTGCATTAAGCGTTTTGATGCGCCGTTTAAAGTATCAAGTATGTAGTAATTGTGGTTTTTAAATGGCTCTAAATTTGAATTGAATTTTGACAACACAAATTTATATGCAGTATCTGGGCGGTTGCTCTTGACAACAATCGGAGGGTATAAAAACGGAATGGTATCGCCATTGAGCGGATAAACAAGCTCATAGTTAGGTGTTGGCAAAGACGCCAACTTCGGTCCTTCAACAACAAAACTGTCTATGCTGCTAAAACGGTAGTTCTTGCGAATCAAAAACATTGAATCGGTGTTAACGTCCTCTCCCAACAATTGACTTGCTGCTAAAAGGTTGCCTAATTGACTGTAATAGGCTTTTTCTTCCGCTGTATTGTTGTCATCTAAAGTTACATTGCTCCAAGTAACCCGCCAATAATACTTTGCAGGTTTTATAATTCTAAAAGACAGACTTACTTCTTTGTATAGATCAGCCAAAATTTCAGCAGAGCCTTGTCGGATATCATAGTTTTTAATAATCTTATGGCTGATTACAGTATCAATCATTCTAAAATTTACATCACGTGACAATTCCAAATTCCATTGTTGAGAGACACTCATGAATTCAAACTCACGCCAAGCATCATTGTTGTCAGCAGTTGGAAGTAATTTAACTGGTTTGGGAGAGCTTAAGAAATTAAATGCAACGTTGCCTGGGCTTAGTTTTCTTCCATTGTAAGGCGTTCTAATTTGCGGGGTTTTCATCCCAACACTAAAACTTCCTGAAGCCGATTTTAGTCCTTGCTTTATCATCTCAGCATTCATATCCTCAGAGGTAAAACTATTGAGTCTAAACTTATGTTCGTAGTCGGCCAAACTCATTCCAGGATTGTAAAAAACATTGTCAGAATAAACCCCAACGCGACCAGTCCACAACACTTGATGGCGATATGGCTCGGTGTAAAGAATGCTTTTTATATTAGGTATAGCCATTACCGATTGGTTGCCACTTAATTGCTTAGCCGCTTCGTATTTCAACAATTGCTGAAGCAAAGCTATTTTACCCGTCGAGCCATTGCCTAAGGGCAAATTTTTGCAATTAAGCGCATACGTGATTTGAATTTTTGAAGTCTGTGAAACTTGTGTTAATAGTGAAGCTGCGGAGCGAATAAAATCGTCAATTAACAACTGACTTCCACCCGTTAATTGCAGTCTTGCTGCTTGATCGAGCAAACGGGAGACTTGCGACAAAGCGGTATCCAATCCTAAAGCATTCAATGAAACATTCACTACAGGATTGGTGCTTAATTTTAAATATTTATTGGACTCTACGATTTCCAAACCACTGTTAAACTGGGTAAAAACGACTTTATTGTAAGAACTTAAATTATCCGTTTTTACCACTATAGGTGGGTATTGAAAAGGTAGTGTATCGTTGTTAATTGGATAGTCAACAGTTAATAAAAGTCTAGCCGGACTGTTTTGTGCAGCCGACGACACATCAAACTCACACTGGGATTTCCCAGAATTGGTAAAATGTATAAATGAACTTGTTGGGCTAAACTCAATAACTCTGTTATGCACCCCCAGTACCCAGCGCGTTTGCTCGTTATCTGCTGGTTTGAAAAATGCCGAACTCATCGCAATACTTTCTGTCATTTTTCCTCTGTCAGCATACCTAATCACCGTGTCTTTAAGCACAAAACCTAGGTTGGAACTAAAAATATCTACAGGCGGAATGACATTGCTATTGAATCTAACCACTTTGATTCTTGTTTCTACAATATTTTTTATCCTTGCATCTGTTACCAAATCAATACCATTGCTCCAAGTCAGTGTGCTAGGCAATTCTGTGCTTCTAATTTCCTTTCCACAAGCGGCCAAAGTAAATTGGGGAGCTGGCATAAATAAAGGCTGTACATCTACCAAATTAAAAGCTTTAAAGGTGCTAAAACCCTTGTTTTTGAACAATGTTTTTTCATTCAAATCAACAGCCTTAATGAGTAAGTAATAATTGCTATTGTAATCGAGTGATAAATCCTCAGGACCTATTACAAAAAAAGGCACTTGGGATGTTTTTCTAATGATAGGCTGAATGGTTTGTATTGCGTTCAGTAAACTGTTTTCCCTTTGGCGGGTGGGGTTAACAACTTCTTCCGAAAACACCATTAATTCATATTCATAAACACTACCAATGTTCAATGCAGGCGGTGTAAATTGCACAGTATAATTTTGACCTAAACTGCCTTGTACGCCCATTTTAGGCACTGTGCCACCAAAATTATATTGCAATAAATTGTTGTTAAAACGTATATCCGTTGGCGGGTCGGTGTAATTCACTTGAAAAGTAAAACAACCTGATGGCGAGGCAGCTGAAAGTGGTTTACTAAAACCAGGCGCATCATAATCATAGGCCTGTAAGCAAAGTTCATAAACCCCATCGGGTATGGTACCATCGAGTATTAAACTTTGAATATCGGCCCCACTCATGTCAAAACTGTTTTGATCTAGTTTTCCATAAAGATTGCTAACATCTTCTAAGACCACGAATTTAAATTCGTTTTTATTCAATTCAAGCGGGGCAATGGGTGTAGCCAATTCTTTGATGGCAATTTGAATACCTTTGGCTTGGTTGCTAAGTGTAAATTTGAATTTGAGTTTAAGATCGCTCCCACTTTGATTAAAAAGCGAAACGCTAATATCTTGCAAACGTGCAGGGTTGGTATAGTCGCTTATAAAAGGCGTAAAGGGTGGTTTAACAGAAACATTGACAACTACCTGAGCAATGGCGGTTTGAAACAAAACCAGCGCAAGCAGAACCAATAACTGTTTTTTAAATACTAAAGCCATAACTTAATGATAAACGTTGGTCGTTAAATGCCGAATTACTAATGATACCGGTGCTATTGCGCATCAAGCGAAATTGGGTTTGAATGCTATGTCTTTTGCCAAGACGGGCTTGAATGCTAATGTTGCTAGACATAATATCGCCTTGCTGGGTGCCGTCTTGATAGCGTTTAATGTAATTGAAATTAATACCGAGATTGAGTTTTTCTTTGTTGAGGTTTTTTCGAAATCCGAGCTGGGCATTTCGGGTTTGAAAGTCTTGTTCACCCACCATAAATGCTGCATATGCAAAGCCCCAAGATATTTGAATTTTAGATTTAACGAACTTATACTGACTGTTTAATCCAAGATTAAGAACTTCACTATTATTGTATTTTCTGGTGAATACATTTCTATCGTTTGCCAATTGGTATAAACCAAACAATGAAAACACAATTGGCTTTTTTACTGTACCAAAGTTATAACTTACGTTGGCATTATAACTTTCATTTATAATGCTAAAGGTTATGGAATCATTGAGCTGAAGCAAACCATTGGTTCTACTGGTTCCGAAATTACTATAGGCCAAACCTAAGTTTAACTTATTGTTTGGATTGATATTAATATTGGTGTTTAAAATATTCCGAATGGTGGTATTTGTGCGTTTACCACTCACATTATCTGTGTAGATACCATAGGATCCGCCTACGTTAAATTTGCTTTTGAAGAGTGTGAAATTGGGATTGATTGTATATTCACGAATATCGTCTTGTAGCAAATTTATACCCAAAGATTGAAAATCAGAACTTATTTGTCTTACCCTTGCAGAAACGCCCCATTTGGCGTATCGCAATCCGCTAGCTACATGCCCGGCGAATGAACCATAGGTGGACGTATTCACCCGAACAAATTGATAAATTTTACGCACGTCTTCCGTTTCTTTTAAGGTATCGTTAAGTACATTTCTAGTAAATATACTAATGGCCAAATCGCTTTCAATAAACCAATGTTTAAAAAATGTAAATCGGAACCTTGGACCTATTGTTACATTGTCAACAGGCTTGATGTTTTCAAAAGCAGGAATCCGTTTCAAAGAAGCCGCATCGTCTTTACCTCTAAAGTAAATGAGGTCAAAATAATTGTTATCCGTTCCAACCCCTAGTTTTGCCCCATATCCTATGCGTTTGTATGCAGGTAGAATAACTCCAAAATTGCCATTGCTACTATCTGCTTCTACTGCGGGATTAAACACCCCATAAAAAGCAGCAAAACGAAGTTTACCAGGTTTCAGTTCCACACCTACACCATTAAATACAACCCCAGACATGGTGTACTCACTAAAATTCATGCTGCGAAAACCAATATGGGTGGTGGCCCATTTGTAATAGGGACTTGCTCCTGTAAAATTATAAACAAAGGGATGGGTTAAACTCCGACCGGTTTCGCTGTAGGTAAAACTAAATGGAATATTCAATCCATAAATACGAACACTTGGCGAACCAGAGACATACCAATTATAAGGTGCAGTTCGTTTAATGGGCGAGTTGCTGTTGTAATAGCTGAATCCCAAACCAAAACCACCACCAAAAACAATTGGTTTTTGTTTTTTAATTGACTTGATGTCTTTTATTTTTTCAAGATCTTGGGCATACAAAGTACCGCTACATACAAAGATGTATAGCAGTAATAATCTATATGTTTTCAGTCTATCCAACGATACAAAAGTATTGAAAGGTCAAAAAGCCTTTACTACTCCAAAAGGAGTATTCTAAAAATTATTTTTAGTCCTTTAAGTAAAAAATTACTCCTTTTGGAGTAGAACGAATACAAGCCTGATGAATCAATTTTGTATGGTGAGAAATATGTTTTTAATACTATGTGTTCTTCTGCCATTCATTGGCAAGGCCAAAACATGGTCGGTAGACAATACACCGGGCTCAAAAGCGGATTCTTTTTCTCTTCAAGGTATTATTAATATCGCATCTACAGGCGACACCATTGTTGTTATGCCCTCATATTTGAGTTATAGCAGCATCAACATCAATAAAAAGCTTTTCATATATAGCCAAGGGTTTTCAGCCCATCTCAACAATCAAAACCCAGACAAGCGTCCGATATTATCAACCACTACAGTTGCTTCGGGTGTCAATGGTGTAATCCTAGCGGGTTTGATTTTCGAAGAACGTCTATATTTCAATGGCAGTTCTGGGAAGATTCTAAATAACCATCTGCGAGGCACGGTCTATATACAAGGTTCGAGTAACCTGATTGAAGGGAATCTATTTACTGGATTTACCTTCACTAGCCAACTTGAATTGTCCGGCAGTAATTTATTGATACAAAATAATTATTTCAGTATTCGAACTGGCGGAGCAAATTACAGCAATGGCTATTCGATGATCAAAGGTGGCGATACCAGCAGCATTATCCGCAACAACCTCATGGTGGAAGTAATTGATGGTGGTGGCGGCATATCAGGCGGTGGCGTTGGTTTCTTTCAAAGCAGTAGTGCGTATATACGCAACAATATTTTATGGAGCAATGTCAACAGCAGACGAAATTTCCAAGCAGGAAATTCTGGTTCTGTGTTTCAAAATAACATCACCTATAGTGCCAACAGCAAAGTAGACACTTTAACTGGCTTCAATTACAACGACACGATGCCAAAGTTTGAAGGCGGTTTTAGCAACTCCCTTCTTCCCTATTACAGCTTCGGTAATGATTTACGACTTAAAAGCAGCAGTGTTGGCAAGGCCGGAGGAAGCGATAATACCGATCCTGGTTTATATGGAAGAGCTTACACCTACAATATGTTTGGAATCCCAATATGGCTAGTTCAATTCTCGGAATTCACCATCGTAAATCCGAAAGCAAAAGCCAATCAGAAAATAAAAGTTAAAATAAAATTACAACCATAATACCTACTTTAATAAATACAATCAATTATGATTAAATCAATAAAATTCAGTTTGCTCTTTATTTGCATGCTTGGCTTAACGCAAAGTTCTGAAGCTAAAATATGGACAGTTGACAACACCCCAGGTTCGGGTGCCGACTCTACCACTATTCAAGGGGTCATTAACGCAGCCAGCGCCAATGACACTATTATCATTATGCCATCTATTACCAATTATGCAGACATAGCGGTTACTAAAAAACTTTATATTTACACCAGAGGCCATTCATCCAACAACCTAGACAAAGACAGAAGGGTATTTATGTCTACAATAAATATAACATCAGGAGGCTCTGGCTCCATTATAAAGGGCTTAAGTTCAAATTACTTGTATTTTAGTGGCAACAATGTCAATGTCCAAAATTGTTTGGTTTATGGTACAGTCTATGTATACGGCAACAACAATGTTATCTTAGGGTGTATATTCACCAGTACAGCATTTACATTAAGCATCGCTGATGGAGCATATAACAACATTGTATCAAATTGTTTCTTCGTCAACCGTGTTACCAACGGCAGTTATAACGGCATATCCTATGGCATAATCTTGGGCGGGAATTCTAGCAATATTATCAAAAATTGTTTGTTTGCAGAAATCATTTCTGGCGGCTCTGTATCGGGTAATGGCTTTGTATTCTTTAAAGAAAGCTATGCCAAAGTATACAATTGTTTGCTGTGGAGCAACCACCCTACACGCGCACGCTTTGACACGTTAAATTACGGTTCTATCTTTAAAAACAACCTCACTTATAGTGCCAACAGCAAAGTGGCCCCATTGCCAGGAACCGGCAATTTGAACGACACTTTACCCGTATTTGTGGGTGGTTATAACAGCAGCAACAACCTTCCATTTTTCCGTCCTGAAAACAACATGCGTTTGAGCAGCAGTTCCCCTGGCAAAAACAAAGGCACTGATAGCACCGATGTTGGTTTATACGGCGGTGGATACAACTTCTCCTTCGAAGGAAATGTTCCGGGTGTTGCCATATTTAACGATTTTGAAGTGATGAATCCAGTGGTTAAAAAAGGTGGTATTTTAAAAGTAAAGGTTTCAGCCAGAAAACCTGATTAAATAAATTATTGAAACTTTTTAATCTATTCTTCCGCGTTGCTTTCTTATGGGTGTTATGCACCTTGTGCCCTGCTATTATGCAGGCAAAGACTGTCGTGCGCATTGAATATTTTATAGACAAAGCGCCCGGCATTGGAAAAGGAAAATCCGTTAAATTTGCTTATTCGCCAACACCAAACACAATTGACACTAGTTTTGAATTCGACCCATCCGGTCTATCTGCAGGTTCTCACCAACTTTTTATTCGCTATAAAGATACCAGTGGTTTATGGAGCCCATGGCTCATGCACCATTTTTTTATAGAAGATTCAAATACTGCCCAAGTGGTAGACCGAATCGAATATTTTATTGACGATGAAACAGGTCCCGGAAAAGCCAAAGCATTATCAATTACAAGTGGAGGTAACGTCAATAAACAGTTTACCCAATCTGTTGACAGCTTAGCAGGTGGACCACATTACATCCACGTGCGCAGCCACATGAACAAAGGACTTTGGAGTCCTTGGCAAATGCAATTATTTTATGTGGATGACACTGTAAATGCAGGACCGATTAACAAGCTCGAGTATTTTATTGACAAAGAACCGCGTCCAGGGAAAGCCAATCCCTTAAGCATTACAAATGGCGACAGCATTAAAAAACTATTTACCCATTCGGTGGCTGGTCTCAGTAGCGGTCAGCATTACATACATGTCCGCAACAAAATATCTTCTGGACTTTGGAGTCCTTGGCAAATGCAATTGTTTTTTATAGAAGACACTGTAAATGCTGGTCCTATTCATAAACTGGAGTACTTTATCGACAAAGAACCGCGTCCCGGAAAAGGCAATGCTTTAAGTATTACGAGTGGCGACAGCATTAAAAAACTATTTACACATTCGGTTGCTGGTCTCAGTGGCGGCCAACATTACATCCATGTCCGCAACAAAGTATCAACAGGACTTTGGAGCCCTTGGCAAATGCAATTGTTCTTTGTTGACGATACTGTAAATTCAGGGCCGATTAATAAGCTGGAATATTTCATTGACAAAGAACCTCGACCAGGCAAAGGAAATGCCTTAAGTATAACAAGTGGCGACAGTATTAAAAAACTATTTACATATTCAGTCGCTGGTCTCAGTGGCGGTCAACACTACCTCCATGTGCGCAACAAGGTATCAACGGGACTTTGGAGTCCTTGGCAAATGCAACTGTTTTTTGTTGATGATACAGTAAATGCAGGACCGATTAACAAGCTGGAATATTTCATTGACAAAGAACCTCGCCCGGGCAAAGGCAATCAAATTCAGATAACGCCTGCCGACAGCATCAACAAAAGGTTTTCTTATAGTTTGCTAGGTTTAAAATCGGGGCCCCATTACCTGCATGTGCGCAACAAAATCTCAACGGGGCTTTGGAGCCCTTGGCAAATGCAATTATTCCTTATCACCGATACCATTATAAAAAACACCATCAATGCTTACAGCTACAGTATTGATGCCCATTTGCGAAGCATACAAGACACCACAAGGGTTAACCTAAATCCAGCAGTTGATAGTTTTTCATTCATTAAACTCCATAAAACCGATACTAGCTTGGCCTATGGAAACCATAAATTTAGAATATGGGCACAACAAAAAACCCGTATCTCTTCTGTTTGGCACCTAGACACCTTTGCGATTATCGATTGCCCTATGCTCGATACAGCAGCCATCAGTTTTGTTGGTGGATTCTGCAAAGGCGATACCCTTAAATTCAAACAAAATATCACACGCTTAGGCATATGGCCAAAAGACAGTTTTAATTTCAAATGGTATATCAATGGATCAGGTACACCAAGTTCAACAGCAGATAGTTTGATGCATGCTAACAGCAACAACGACAGTTTTAAATTGCGCTTTGTTTTTAGCAAAAAAACAGATGCCCGTTGTAAAGGTGAAATGCTTAAAACATTCAAATTGTTTCCAAGCTATTTATTGAGAGACACTTTTACACTTTGCAATGGCGATTCTTTGATAAAGCATGGTCGGAAGTTCAAAACCGCTGGTACTTTCCAGTCTACCTTCAACACGTTTAAAGGCTGCGACAGCATTTACCAAACCAAGGTGTTTGTCAATCCAAGTTACCTCTTTAGAGATACCTTTTCAATTTGCGAAGGCGATTCAATTGTTAAGCACGGCAAGACCTTTAAAACCGCCGCAGTGTATACCAGCAACTTTAAAAGTAAACGTTCTTGCGACAGCATTTACCTTACAAAAATATGGGTTAACAAACGTTACTTAATCAAAGACACCATTGTTTTGTGTCAGGGCGATTCGCTAATAAAACATGGAAAAACATTTAAAACAGCGGGGACTTTTAGCAGCAATTTTAACACCAAAAAAGGCTGCGACAGCAATTACATCACGCGCGTCATTGTAAATCCTGTGTACCGATTTAACGATACATTTGTGATTTGCCAAGGTGATTCGCTTATCAAACACGGCAAAACCTTCAAATCCGCTGGTTTGTTTAGCGCCCGTTTCAACACTATAAAATCTTGTGACAGCCTATACTTTAGCAAGATCATTGTAAAACCTACTTATTGGTTTTACGACACAGCGGTAATTTGCAGTGGCGACTCATTGCTGCGCCATGCTAAAACATTCAAAACCGCAGGTACATTTATTAGCCGTTTGAGCACCGTGGGCGGCTGTGATAGTGTTTACCAAACCCATATCAAAGTCAATCCGAGTTACCATTTAAACGACAGCATTGTACTTTGTTCAGGCGATTCAGTGTTATTGCACGGGCAAACATTCAAATTAGCTGGTGTATTTACCAATAAATTCATGACCAATAAAGGCTGTGACAGCATCTATACCACCAAGGTAAAAGTAAACCCTAGCTACCTTAAAATAAAAACCATTGGCTTGTGTTCTGGCGACAGCATTCTGTTTGAAAAAGTTTACAGAAAAAAAACTGGAACTTATACCTTAAAATTCAAAAGCATTCATGGCTGCGACAGTATTTTAAGTTTGAAATTAACGGTCGATTCAATTATCAAAACAGAAGAATCAATTGCGATATGTTATGGCGACAGCTTTTTAAACAACGGTCAATATGTAAAGCTTGCGGGCGATTACACTCAAACCTATACAGCAAAGAAAGGATGTGACAGTTTGGTTCTTAGACACCTTAGTATACGCAAATGGGACAGCAGCTATGTAAGCGCATCGTTCTGCTTCAACAGCAGCTATCAATTCTTCAATCAAAAACTTACTAAAGCAGGCAAATACCAGCATGTATTAAAAAACCGTTTTGCTTGCGACAGCTTTATTTTACTCGACTTAAAGCAAAGACCTAAAGTGTTGAATACCTTTAGTGGAAGCATCTGCTTTGGCGATAGTGCTTTGGTGGGTGGTACTTATAAAAAAGGTTCTGGTATTTTCAAAGATACCTTGATAGGTCAATTTGGTTGCGACAGCTTCATTGTTTACACACAAACCGAACGCCCAAAAAGTGAAAGTAATTTAACTTTCAGTCTATGCCCAGGCGACAGTGTCTTTGTTGGAAACTCATTTAAAAAACATGCTGGCGTTTACCAAGACATAGTAAAAAACAGATTTGCGTGCGACAGCATCATTCATTCAAATATCACAATTAAATCGACTTCGAAATCGACAATAAATGACACCATTTGTTTTGGATCTTCCTATAATTTCTTTGGTAATTTATTAAGCAATACTGGCGTGTACACAAAAACACTGAACAATGCCCAAGGCTGCGACAGTCTTATTACTTTAAACTTATTTAGAAGGGCACAATTTATCCCAAAAGTAATCAGCATTAATTTCCAAACCTTGTCTGCAGATACCCTGTACATGAGCTACCAATGGTACCTTAACAGAAACCTGATACAAGGCGCCAACTCAAAAACATTGCTGGTTAACAATCCAGGTGTTTACGACATCAGTGTCCGCAATTTCAAAGGCTGTGTTGCTAATTCATGGGATGGCATTCTAAGCCTTGATCAAAGCCAAACTCAAAACATCAAGGTCTACCCAAATCCGAATGCTGGAACCTTTTATATTGAATCGGATGTAGAAGCTTCGTTTACCGTATACAATGCACTTGGACTAGAAGTTCAGCAAGGCGCGCTTATGGAAGGCAAACAGAAAATACAATTGGACAATGCACCCGATGGAATTTACTTTATTTATATCCACACCGGGCATTCATTTTTCAACTACAAACTTTTAATTATCAGATAAAGCGTCATCTTTGCTTTTTATTTAATCTCTTAAATGAATAAAATTTGTTACAGCTTGCTTTGTTTTTGCCTCATGTTTATGGCATGTTCAGAAGCGCCTGTGCCGAAATCTGAGGATGAAAGACTCCTCATAACAGAAGCATTATCAAAAGTGAGTGAATTGATGACTGAGGGCGAGTTTGAAATTGCCCAAGAAGAAATTGGTAAAATATACAAGGCCCATCCTTTGCTCTTAGAGTATCCTGAAATACAATACTATTTATTGTGTTTTGAAAGTGAGATTTTTTATTACAATGCCGTTTTCACTTTGGGTGCCGACAAAGCGAGCGAGGCACTCTCCTATTGTAAGTCAAATTTTATAAATGATTCCAATCGAATTGGAAACGCTTGGAATTTACTCGGCATTAATTCAGAAAAATTTTTACAAGCCGAAGCCGCTATTGCCTTCTATCAGAAAGCAGAAGAAAATTTAGGCACACACCAAAACCCCCTTTTAAGCAAACGCTACCATGTATTGTCCAATTTGGGTCAACTTTATTTAAAAGTTAAACGCAATTCTGATGCCATTAAACTCTTAAATGCTTCCAACCGAATTTGCCAAAACGAGAATATTTATAGAACACTAAGCATTAACCATATTGCTTTATCGCGCGTGTACTCAGACTCTGGTTTAATCATGGAGGCCAATAGCCATTATGATTCGGCTTTCAATTATTCTAAAAACGATGAGCGCGATGACCTTAAACTTTTTTTACTCACCCAAAAAGCACGCTTGTTATGGAAAGCAGGCCAATCGAAAGAAGCGGAACTCATGCTCAGACAAACAGCAAACGACAGCATACACAACACAGCACTTAGTATGGGTTTGTTCGACTTTTACCAAGAAAGTGTAGCGTTGCTTAGCGAAATGGGGGCCTATAATTTCGCATCCGAACTATCGCTTAAAAAAGCCCGCTTACAAGACCAAACCTTGGACAAGACCAACGCCCTTAGAGAGCGCATTATTAGCCGTCATTTTAAGAATCAAGAAACCATACTCGCCCAAAGACAAGACCAGCGTTTGACAGCCCAAACCTTGAAAACACAGCGCAACACCATTTTGATGTTGTCCGGTTTATTCATCGCCCTTATTCTATTGGTATTGTTTTGGATTTTCAATTATACACAGCGTAAAAAACTCGAAAAATCATTGGCCCAAATAGAAGCGATTTTATCGGAGCGGGATAGAATTAGCAGAGATTTCCACGATGGCATTGCACCCAATTTAAGCACCATCAAATTGATCTGTGAAGCAGTGGTTCAAAACCCTCAAAAAACAGAGTTAATTGCTAGTATGCCAATCTTGGTCGACCAAACCATTGATGAGATTCGCCGCATGGTCATTGAATTAAGTCCACGTTTAATTATTGAACATGGCTTGCACTTTGCAGTGGCCCAATTGCTCGAGCATTTGCAATCGGCCAGCAATATCCAATTTACCTTAAAATCAAATATAGAAAACAAACGCTATGCGGCTAAAATTGAATTAAACATCTACCGCATACTTCAAGAGGCCATTAACAATGCCATCAAACACAGTGCAAGCAAAGTCATCGGCATCGAATTGCATGAATTTGCAGGCAAACTCACTTTAATGGTGAGCGACCACGGCAGCAATACCGAAAACAAAATAGGGCAAAACGGCTCGGGAAACGGCATGGGCAATATGAAATCGAGGGTAGAATTGATGCAAGGAGAAATGGAAATAAAGTCAGAACGCAATAAAGGCACCAAATTAAAAATTGTTGTACCTTTGTTTGATGCCTAAGTCATATGCCATTGTTGAAGACCACACGCTTTTTGCTCAGGCATTGCAACTTTTAGTATCCACTATTCCCCATTACACAGAAGGCAAGGTGTATGCCGACCCCATCGATTTTTTGGAACATTTAAACACCCAACATTACGATGTGGTGTTTGTGGATTTGAATATGCCAAAAATGAATGGCATCGATTTAATCTTAAACATCAGGCTCAAGCAATTGCCAATAAAAATATTGGTGGTAAGCATGGTCAACGACGCCTCGGTTATTTTGAAAGCATTGGATGCAGGGGCCAATGGATTTTTGCCCAAAAACACACAGTTTGAAGAACTTAAAACGGCCTTACAGATGATAGAAAACGAGCAAGTCTTTATCCCTGAATCTATGCAATTTGCCGTAGACAATGCGCGACGTTTGCATGACATGAATTGGGAAGACCGCAACATCGATCAGAAAATCGTTTTGCTCAGTGCCCGCGAAAGGGAAATCATGCAACTCATCGCCAAAGGATACAGCAATACCCAAATTGGTGAGACCTTGTTCTTAAGTCCCTTAACAATCAAAACCCACCGAACCAATATCTTGAGAAAACTGGGCTTAAAAAACTCAATCGCCTTGGCCTTGTTTGCGAATTCGCTGGAGAACAAGAGTTAGTTGCTTCTTTTTTGCGCCTTCCCGCGCCCTTTGTCTCCGCTGCGCTGCGGCTTTATGGCCAAGGGATTAAGGAATCATTCACAGTATCATATTTAAAAACCGCTTTGGTGATACTATCGATATAAATAATTTGGGTGCTTACAAATCTCTATATTCATATTTAGGCATTTAACCAAAAAATGAACCTTCAGCCACAATAAAGTCATGTTTCAATCCCTTATTAAATTAATGCACTAATAATAAACTTTTAGCATAATCGATATGCATAAACCGAAAAAGCCTTAAAAAAACATACCATGTGGTATGTTTTTTCAATATAGTAATAAAAGAAAGTTAGCTACTATTAAAATTTCGATGTTTTAATCAGCACATCCAAAACTTCTTCTCTTTAAAGTCAATGATGGGTGGACCATCGGTGCAGCCGCCTATTTCGTCTAATTGCGCATCTGAAGGCTGTTTACCAATGATCCAAACACCAGTTTTATGTTTCATGATTTTTCCTTCGGCAATTACATCGCCTTTTTTTGTATTCGATAGGTTTCCTCCACCATTATAAATTACTTTTATAGATTTATTCTTGATGACAAGTTTCACCTTCTCTCCCATCGATTTTCCCTGCCATTCAGCAAAGGCAACATCAAATTGGTAAGTGCCGTTGGCGGGTATTTCATTGTCTACATTATCCTTGCTTGCATTTTGTGGCCAAGGAATTAAGGAATCATTTAAATTATCATATTCAAAAACCGCTTTGGTGATACTGTCGATATATATCATTTGGGTGGTAACAAATCTAAGTTTTGTATCGTAGCCTATTTTAACCACACAGTAGTTTCTTTGATTTCTTATTTCAGTTGCTTGGATGTAGGCTACTGGAACACCTTCTGCTAAGTTCCAACGATCGATATGGCTTTCCATATAATGATTGATAGATGCCTGTGCCCAAGCACCCACTTCAGGGATACTGTCTTTTTGGTTTTGGTTTAGCTGTTGACTGCTTGTATTTGAACATGCATTTAAAACAAGCATTAGCGCTAAGTAGACTGAATGTTTCATACTGCTTGCTTTATTCAGTTAACTTAAAGTATGGTATAACTCTTCAACAAAGAAGTAGTGATAACCGCATTGTTATTGGTAACCGATTTAACCAATCCAACACCTTTTGCATAATAGGCATCGTTGGCATAAGTGGTACCTATGCTTAACTTAACATGTACCACATTGCTAAAACTAACTGTGCCGTTGTTAATACTTGCATTGGTTTCTAATACCTCATACTTATAAATGACAGGCGATGAAGCCACCGTAATGGTATCATTCCATTTCTGTCCAACCACAGGACGCTCTTTTAAATACGTTATTTCCTGACTGCCTGCAGTATCTGTATAGAGCGAAGTATACTCCTTTTTTGAATAGGCATAATAAGCTTTAGATGTTACCGAATTATAAACCATTGTATATTCATTGTATTGTTTACCAAAAACAGATTTATAGTTATTCGTAATCGTAATAACAGATTTAACAACACCTGTATCGTAAGTCCATGTAGAATTAAGCTTGGTAGGCAGAAACAAACCTTCGGCTTCAGTAACAATTGGGGTTGGCTCCTCAGTTGTTTTTTTCTTACATGCAAAATTTAAAACCAACAATAAAACAAGGCTGAATGCAATCCATTTATTTTTCATATAGGGTCAAATATAAATGGAAATTGAAGAATTAAAAATAATTAAGTGTAGAGAGAAAAGGCTAAAATTTTGCAAATGCTTAAAAGTTTTATTTGGAATTAATCTTTCACACTATACATCATCGTCAAACACATGCAAGCAGTTATTCAAACTTGCAGTACATTTTATACCAAAAGCTATTCGCTTCTTCTCTATAGCCAATGCCTCCCCAACCATCTGTATAACTACCTGGCATTAGAGTCTCTAATTGAATGCCATAAATTTCTTTCCAATTTCCGTCTTTTTCTTTTCGATAAAAGGTATGGCTATAAAAGTATTCTTCCTTGTTCAAAATTTTGAGTTTCAAGAAAATGATATTGATGCCTACTGAGTCATTTAATTCCAATAAACCAGTTTGTGTTTTGATTTTGCCTTTGAATTTGAAATTTACTTCAACCTTTTGATTACCCATTTCAATTGAATCAATTCTTAATGTCAATTGTGGATTTTCACTTAAATTTTTCGCTTGAACATTGTTCTTATCATCCATTACGAATACGTCCTCATCGTTTTGACTATACAGAGGTGATAGGCTAAATGCTAAAAGTATGATTAAAATATATTTCATGATTAGGTATTTATATTTTCATTAACGTTCCAAGACTTTCAAAAGTTACTTCCACTAGCCATCTTTAAAATCCGAAGGTAGAAAACATCAGTAAGTCTAATCCGAAGCCTTTGGTCGCTTTCGATAAGCCCTTTGTTATGGCTCATCCCCGTTAAGTCTTTTTTAGTACAATAAAATAGGTTTTCAAGTGTGAAATAATTTTTCTGTTAGTTTTAGAATCAACCCAGATCAATCCAAACAATCACATATTCGTCTTGATAGTAAAAACCAAAGCAAACAAGGATAAAAGAACTTAATTTGACTAAGGAGACAGGGGGATTAAAAATCACAAAACAGAACAAGCATTAGCTTTGAATCAAAAAAACAAATTAATATTTGAGCAAAAAATAGTATGGAAACTATTATTATCTTTGTTA
The DNA here is from genome assembly GCA_903953615.1 of uncultured Bacteroidota bacterium. Lineage (GTDB taxonomy): Bacteria > Bacteroidota > Bacteroidia > NS11-12g > UBA955 > JABMMZ01. Next base: position 2,075 of record CAJBKH010000369.1, on the reverse strand, counting down.
AACTTGTCAAATTTCTTAATCTTTGTTTCTACCAGAGATACAAGAAATATTATGGCAAAAGTCATTTTATAAAATTAAATACTTTTATCAATCTTTATATGAAAAAAATCTTAGTTAGCATTTCGCTTTTTATTAGCATTTGTGCTGCTTCCCAATCCAAATTTCAATTGGGTGTAAACCTTGATGATAATGGGGCTTTTGTAAATATAATTAATCATACCAACCGCTATAGTAATGCGACAGGCTACGATAGTTTGGGCTGGCCCAAAAGCAATTTTGATTTGGTATTATTAGATGCACGGCCAGCCACCGAATGGTTCGGCAGCATTGATGACCCTGAAACCTATAGAGTGAATTACAATGGCCGCTACAAATGCAGTTTTAAAGGCCTTGCCAACATCAATGTTTCGGGTACAAGTGTGAGTCTAGAAAATAAAACCTACGATTCACCTAGTAATACCACTACGTTTGATATTGTGATTGGTGGATTTCCGAATGCCAATCATGGCTTGGTGTTTCTTGGTTTTACAGCTACGCAAAGAACAGGCGCCAGTGCTTTAAACACAGGCATTACAAACCTTAAAGTAAACCGCCCCGGTTATCCGCTAAGCAGCACGAAGATTTTTACAGATGAATTTATAAGCCTTTGCAAAGCTGCTGATTTTGCTTGTTACCGCTACTACAATCTTCAAAATATTTGGGATGGGGAACCCAGCTACCCCGCCATTACAAAATGGGAAAACCGTAAAACCCCTCTTGACGCAAGCCAAAGAAGTATGCAAGCGATCAACGGAAAACGCGATGCTTGGTGCTGGGATTACATCGTAGAACTCTCCAATATTTTAAATAAAGATATTTGGATTAATATTCACATGTCTGCTGATTCCAATTATGTGAGTAACCTTGCGAAATTTTTAAAACTAAAACTAGCTCCAAACATTAATATTTATGTAGAAAATAGCAACGAAGTTTGGAGCCCAACCCAACTAACCCATGGCCCTTACAATCAGGCACAGGCCACATTCTATAAAATCACCTTTGACCAGAATTATGCCCGACGATGTGTTGAACTTTCCAAATGGTTTGGATTGGTGTATGGCAACAACGAAATAAACAAAAAGATAAGGGTACTGTTGGCAGGGCAACAAGGTTACCACGGCCGCAGTGACAACCACTTAAACTTTATTCAAAACACCTTTGGCGAACCCAAAAATTATATTTATGCCAATAGTACTGCCTTATATTTTGGCTCCACCAAATCCGCTGATACCGACCCATTGGTAATTAACGATGGCATGCTTGTGGACATCAACAGCCAGATTAGCACCAGTGCCAATGCGGCATACCGCCCTGTGCATATTGCCAAAGCTAATACATGGAAACTGCCTGGTGGATGCACGAGTTACGAAGGAGGTCCCCATTTGCCAGCGGGTGGTGGAACCACCAATCTCAATAACCAGATACTGGCCCACCGAACCGCCAAAATGAAAGATGCAATTGAATTAAGTTACCTCGAAGGCTGGAAAAACTTAGGTGGCGGCTTGGCCATGTATTTTACCCTTTCATCAGCCTATAACCGTTACGGCTGTTGGGGTTTAACGGATGATTACACCAACCCTGAACGGAATTATAAAATGCAGGCCATGAGAAATATTATTTCTAAAACGAGTAGTATTGACCAGAATACCGCAACGCTTAAAACCAGCATTTATCCAAATCCGGCAAATGATTATATAGAAATTAGCCTTTCTGCAAATAGCCCTATATTTCAAAATTCAATTGTAGAAATTTATACTGTTTTGGGGCAGCAACTAATGCAAATTGAAGCCACAGAAAATACAAAAATCGATATTTCGGGTTTGGCTGCCGGGCTTTATTTTGTAAAGGTGGGTGACATGGTTGGGCGGTTTGTGAAAGAGTAAAATATTTAAATTATTTCGAAAATTTGGCTTTCCAAACGTTCCGCGCACAGGCGCTCGTAACCCTGTGTTGCGCCTGCGGCAGGGTTATGGCGCTTGTGCGCTGTTAAGGGCTGGCTTATTCCTTAATCACTTTAAATGTCTGTTTCACATTTT
>CAJBKH010000368.1 GCA_903953615.1 uncultured Bacteroidota bacterium | reverse complement strand
CAATATCCAGTAAAGGAAAGTTGCACCAATAGCATGATAGTGATTGCCGATGGGGACATAGCCATTAATCCTGTAAAGCGCAGCACAGGCGAGATTTTTCCGTTAGGTTACGACCGTGAAACTGGTAGGCAATTTGCCAATAAAAAATTCTTGTTGAATTGTTTTGATTATATGTTCGATCAGAGTGGTTTGATAGAAGTAAGAACCAAAGAAATTAATCTGCGTTTGTTGAACCGCGCCAAGATAAACACCCCACCACAAGAGGACGAGTGTATCAAAGAAAAAACCAAATGGCAGCTGGTAAACACTGTTGTACCGGTGTTGGCGGTAATTCTCTTTGGCGTAATCAACTCATGGTACCGCAGAAGAAAATACGCCAGATAATATCGAAACCCTAATAAATAAAAAAACATACCAATTGGTATGTTTTTTTTGTGTGTTTGAATCGTGCTTTAAATTTAATTAAATCTCTGTGCTGATTGGTTAAGAAAAGGGTTTGCGGAAGCCTAAAACTTTGTCAATCAATAATTCAATTTGATAAGTTCCCATTTTTTCAAAATCGCTAAAATAATTTTTAATATGAATTTTTGTATATTTGCATAAGCTACCTTAAAATTATGGAATACATTGCCAATAGAATTACAATTGATGATAAACTTTGTAATGGAAAACCAACCATTAGGGGTAAGAGGATTACTGTTCAAAGCATTATTGAGTACTTAAGTGCGGGTGAGTCAGAAGAAGAAATATTAAAACAATTTCCTTCTTTAGAGAAAGAAGATATTAAAGCCTGTTTGCTTTTTGTTTCTGATTTAATGAACCGAAATTACACAATAAAAACAGTTGCTTAACATGGCAAAGTATCTAATTGATGCTAATTTACCCTATTACTTTTCGCTATGGAAAAACAATGATTTTATTCATCAATACGATTTAAATGATTGTAGTACTGATCAGGAAATATGGAATTATGCAAAATTGAATAACTTAATTATTGTTACAAAAGATGCAGATTTTACTAATTTGATTTTATATAAACTACCGCCACCTAAGGTCATTCACTTGAGAGTGGGAAATATGAAGATTAAAGAATTCCATAATTTCATTACTTCGATTTGGCCAGAAGTTGAAAAATTAGTTAATAATCATAAGTTGGTAAACGTCTTTTTGGATAGAATTGAAGGTATAGAATAACCCTAAAAATTCACCCTATAATTGAAGTTTGGAAATAAACCCAATTGGTATTGTGTGGTGATTTTACCTTTGGAGATATCATAACCTTGTAAGAAAATATTCTTGCGATTCGTAATGTTCTGAATATCGATGAACCATTCCTGGGTAATTTTTTTACCGCTTCTGCGGTACGTCACTTTAAAATCGAGACGGGCATAAGGGTCGAACTGCTTCGCAAAGGTTTGCTCAGTATAACGCACCTCACGCTTCTCGAGGCGTGACTGGTCGATGTTAATCGGGGTGTAGCGTTTTCCACCCGCAAAGGTTATTTTAGTGTCGAAAGCCAAGGTGTTTTTCTGACTGAGTTTAATTTCTTTGCCGGCCAATACATTTAAAATATAATTGCCATTGTAGGCCGTGTTGCGCTCAATCTCGTTGCTGCCTTTGTATTTCGACTGGTACAAGGAGATGGTGTTCAACATGTAAAAACCTTTTGAGAAATATTTCTCTAGCGTAAATTCCAGACCATAGTTTTTGCCTGTACCAGCATTGGTTAAGCTATCGGTGTTTGGATTGTTAAAATCGGTGCCCTCGTTGATTGCAGAATAATAAGAGGTGTAGACATTCACGGGGATGTTATACAAATACTGATAATATGCTTCGGTTTTAAATCGCCATGTTTTTTTGAAGGCATAATCATAGGCTACTACGTTGTGTATGCTTTTTGTAAAACCCAATTCTTTATTGGTTTGAAAAGTGGTGGCATTGGCATCGTTCAAGTTGGTTTTTAAATAATAGGTTTGCATGGTTTGCATTTGACTGTGCATGCCTGAAGCGAAGCTAATTTTTTTGTTTTGTGTAAGCTGATGGGTAAGGCCAATGCGCGGCTCTAAAGCCATGCTTTGATTCAAAGCCAACACTTGATAATGCAAGCCTGAATTAAGCGTGGTGCGTTGCGATATTTTGTATTGGTGTGTGATAAATGCTTGGAATAAAAATGTATTGCCTTTGTCGTTGCGCAGGGTATGAAAGCGATTGTCATAATATAAGCTATCGTTGAAATTATAGCGAATGTTTTGTGCGTTGATACCCAAAGAGAAATTCTGTTGTGCATTCTTTTTATAATTTAAAGTGCTGCTCAAGACATAGCGCATCAGTTTTGAATTGTCGCGGTACTCGGGTTGGCGACCAAATTCCCAAACAGAATCTTGGATGGTTTTAACACTCGATATCGTAGCGCCTATCGAGGTCTTTAAAAATAATTTTGAAGAAATAAAATGGGTATAGGCAGCCCCTGCAACGCCCATGCCTGTGCGGTATTTCAAGTCGCGGTTGGCATTGGAATACAGATTGGCCGTGTCCTTGCTTTCGGCACTGTTGAAATGGATATTGCTAATGCCACCAATACCAAAAATCGTAAGCTTGTCTTTTTTGAATGGCAAATCGATTTTAAAACTAATGTCTTGGTAATAAGGCAAGGCAGTGCCGGTGCCAAAATTGATGCCTAGGTTTTGCAAAACAGCGAGGGTAGAGTAGCGGTAATTAAAGATATAAGAGGCTTTTGATTTAAGAGAGAATGGACCTTCGATACCTGCTTCGAAACCATTGAAACCAATTTGACCAGTGTATTCCGTTTTGTTCCTATTGCCACTGCGCATTTGTAAATCGAACACACCTGCTGTGGCATTGCCATACATGGCAGGGAAGGCAGAGGTTAAGAAATCGGACTTGGCCAATACGTTGTTGTTAAGTATGCTTACAGGGCCACCGCTAGCACCCATGGCGCCAAAGTGGTTAGGGTTTGGAATGTCTATGCCATCCATGCGCCATAACAAGCCCTGAGGCGAATTGCCGCGTATGATAATATCATTGCGCGAATCATTATTACCTACTACACCAGCAAAGTTACTGGCCATACGCGCAGGATCGTTTCTGCTGCCAGCATACCGTCTGGTATCTTCTATATCAAAACTGCGAGCACTCAAAGAAATGTTATTGTTGTTGACTGCATTTTTTGCTTTCACTTTAAGTCCTGAAGTTTTAAAGCTCACTACTTTTTCCGACAATTCAATATCGAGCGATGTTTGTTTACCACTCACGTGGTTTATGTTGTTGGCGAAATACTCGGCATACCCTACCATTGTTATATGAATGGTAATACGACCGATGGGTACTTCGGCAATGCTAAAATAACCATTGGCATCTGTTGTGCCATTGGCAATAATTTTATTAGAATCCAGTACTTCTACACTGGCTTGTTGTAAAGGCAAGAGCGACTGTGCATCAACAATTCTTCCTTTAACGGTTTGGGTAAGGGTTTGCGAAAAACCAAGACTTTGAACTCCCCATGTGATTAAAAATAGTAAGGCGTATTTCATGGTACAAAACTATTGGGAGCAAACAGGCTATGTCTTAACATTTGTTAATTTGTTGTGACGTTTATCGATTTGCGAATACGACTTAAGCTCTCTGGTTTAATGCCCAAATAGGAGGCGATGTGTTGCAATTTTGTGAGCTGTAACAGTTCAGGATTTTGTTGCATGAGTTCTATATAGCGTTCGGTGGCCGTCATGGTTAGTAAACTAAGTTGACGGTCTTCTTTGAAGCGAAAATAATTTTCGGCATTAATTCTGCCCAAGCGCTCACCTGTTGAACACAACTGATAGCAAGTATTTAAGTCGGCATAACTAATACTCATAAGCAAAGTATTGTCTAAGGATTCGACATTGAGGCGCGAAGGGGTTTGGGAAACAAACGAAGTATAACTGCTGGTAAAACAATTGGCAGTAGCAAATTCAATGGACACATCTTCACCCGTAGGAGTCACCGCAAACAAGCGGGTAGAGCCAGAGATGATGAAGGATAAATAATTTTCTACATCGCCTTCCATCAGTATAATACTGCCTTTGCGAAATCTGCGCTCAACGAGTTTGCTCTCAAAAAAGGCCCATTCCTCTTCGGTGAGAATGGCTTGAGAATCGAAAAATTGGCGGACTAAAGTTTTCATTGTATGTTAAAAATTTATGCGGCTTGGACAAAAATAAGCTTAAATCATTTAAGCTTATTGACCTAACAAATTAAGTCCTTGACTATAAACTCAAAAATATTTTTCGATGAAGATATAATCTAATCCTACAATTTTTAAACAAGTGTCAAATTTATTCAGCTTACATTCGCCAGATTAAATCAATTAAGTCGTCCAAATAATAGTTTTAATAAAGCTAGAACCACGAATGAATAAATTAATACTCATGCTTGCATTTTACATACTGAATGGTATGTTTTTAAATGCACACAACTTAAACAATGAAATGCTTGCTTTAAGACAATGGCATTTGAAGGGTTCAGCAAAAAGTGTTGAAGGCGCCTTTTTAATGTGTAAAAACAATGCGGTATACATTGAAAACAATGCCCACCAAGTGTTGCATTTTCCAATGGATAATTTATCTGCCAATGATTTGAATTTTGTAACACAAAAACAAAATGCCATTTTAAAACTTAACAGGGCTTTATCAGCAGAAAAAAAACAAACACAACAAGGACTCGTATGGACGGACATGAGGGGTCTGTTTTTGGCAATTCTAATTTTATTGATAGGCTTCGTTTTGTACCGCTCAATCAATCACGAAAAAATAAAATACATTGTTCCCGTTTTGGGAACAGGTTTTTTGATTTCGCTATATGGTTTTACTAATCGTGTGATGCAGGTGATGGCAACCACAACAAATCCTCTGTTTGTTGATTCGGCCTTTACGCCTTTTAAACCCAATGTATACACCCGCTGGGACAATACCTATTTTTATGTTGAGTCGAAAGGTATACCAAGTCATGAGATGATGACAGGTATTACGGGATGGCAACAACAGTTTCCAATTCCACAATGTTACACAGGCACTAATGCATGGCAAATCCCATTGAATCCAGTTAAAGCAGTAACACCAGTGCCAGTGAATAAGAGCCATTTTTTAAGAGGAGCAGTGGCCATAGCGGCCAATGGGGTGGCCATTTTTAATCCTTATACGAATACCGGTGTTGATGCATTTTTAGATGGACAGTTAGATAATTTTGGCGGACACTGCGGTAGGGCCGATGATTACCATTACCATATTGCACCACTGTTTTTGGATGCAGCCACACCCGATATCGTGCCGATTGCATTTGCGCTCGATGGCTATTCCATTTATGGCAGCAAAGAGCCCGATGGTTCGGCCATGAAAACACTCGATGCCAACCACGGTCATGCAGGAGCCAATGGTGTTTACCATTACCATGGCACCGCCTCGGCACCTTATATGATAGGCAATATGGTGGGTGAAGTAACTGAAGATACCACTTTGCAAATTATTCCACAAGCCCGAGCACAACCAATTCGCCCTGCGGGCGCCCCTTTAAAAGGCGCTGTGATTACTGGTTGTAAACCCAATGGTGCGGGTATTGGTTATACCCTCGTTTATACCATAGCAGGCCTGACAGATTCGGTAGAATACAGTTGGACAGCAGCGGGTGTTTATACTTTTAATTTTTATGTTTCTGGAACTAAGACCACCAACAAGTACAACGGCTTTAAACAATGTAATTTGCCCTTATCAGTGCCGCAAATTGCTATTGATGCTTTGGGCGTTTTAATGTATCCGAATCCTGCCAATACCCAATTGAATCTAAAATTAACAGCGGCCCTTTCGCCTAAAGCCATTGAAAATATTAGTATTTACAATGCCACTGGTGTCATGGTTTATAGCACTACTGGGTATAAAGAAACCATTGATATTAAAGATTTGGCAACAGGTGTTTACATGGTGAAAATAAAAACCAAAGACCAAGTGATTACTAAAAAATTGTTGGTCAATTAAAACCTATGAAACAATTTTTAACGCTCCCTTTCTTTTGTTTTTTGATGATAACGGTCGTTTCTCAGTCGGTTCAAAAAACCATGAAACGCTTGCCAGATTCAGGGCAGAAAAACAGTTATACCAATACTTTTGGTGAGGACAATGATTATACTATCAATGTACCTTTTTTTATTAAAAACAACAATGGTACCACAATTGATACCATTACAGGTTTAATGTGGCAAACCACCGATGGAGGCGAAATGACCGTAGAAAATGCAAGAACCTTTACCGATACACTAACCCTTGGTGGATATACCGATTGGCGCTTGCCAACAGCTGCCGAGGCATTCAGTATTCTCAATCAACAAAATAATAATCCAACATTGGACATTAATTTTTTCACTAAGACTGCAGCTGAATATTGGTGGACTGCCGAAGTGCAAGCCAATGATGCGACAAAAATTTGGGCCACCAACGCTGGGGGAGGCATCGGCAACCATCCCAAAACTGAAACCATTAGCGCAGGCGGTACCAAAAAATTTCATGTAAGAGCCGTAAGAGATCAAAGTGCAGTACCTACCATCCCCAATCATTTCACAGACAATGGCGATGGTACTATTACAGATAACTTAACCCAATTAATGTGGGAGAAAGTGCCTGCTACTGCAGTGCAAACATGGGAGCAAGCCTTAGCTTTAGCCGAAGGCTTAATGCTGGCGAATAACAGCGATTGGCGTTTGCCGAATGTTAAAGAACTACAATCTTTGAACGATGAAAGTTTAGTTCAACCTTCGGTGACCAAACCCTATTTTCAAAATTTAAGCGTCACTAAATATTGGAGCAGTACTTCGTTGCCCAGCCAAACCAACAAAGCTTGGTATTGGAGTACCGCTTTTGGCATTACCAGCTACGATCTTAAAACAGTTGCTAATAATGTGCTTTGTGTAAGAACGGTTGCCTCCCCGGCATCAAATATTACAAGTGTTAAAAGTATTGATAATACTATTTTTTATCCAAATCCATTTTGTGATTATATAAATCTGCAAAATGCAATACCCAATAAACCGCTTGTTTTATATAACTTGCAAGGTCAATTGGTATTTGAAGGTTGCGATTGGGCCCAACATGATTTTTCTTATCTGAGCAATGGAGTTTATTTCGTTTTATATCAAAACCAAACGCATAAATTACTTAAACAATAATTCAAAACAACTGATCTAATGTATAAAATAAAATGGCTTCTCTTTGGTTTCTTTTTTTGTCTCAATTCAATCTATGCACAACGCAATGTTATTTTAATCATTGCAGATGATTTAGGGAGTGATTATTGTGGTTTTTACGATAACCATTTAGACACTTGTATTATGCCAAATGTGCGCAAGCTGTTGGCTAAGGGAGTAATGTTTAGTAAGGCATGGAGTAATCCACTGTGTTCTCCAACACGTTCTGGAATACTTACAGGTAGATACAGTTTTAGAACTGGCGTTGGTAATGCGGTTGGAGGTACTGGCTCTGCTGTTTTAGATACCGCAGAAATGAGCATCCCTAAGATGTTAAATTTCTACAAGCCGAATGGTATTGCAAAAGCTAATATTGGTAAGTGGCATTTACAATTACCAACACCAACAAGCAATTACATTTTTCCAAATAAAATGGGGTACGATCGCTTTGAAGGCAATTTTAATGGGCTATTATCAGATTTTTACAACTGGACCAAAGTAACCAATGGCGTGGCAAGTAATAATACAAATTACGCCACCACAGAAACAGTTAACAATGCTGTTTCATGGATTAATACTGTGCCTAAAAATAAGCCATTCTTTTTGTGGTTAGCCTTTAATGCACCGCATACGCCATATCATTTACCGCCTGCTAATTTGCATTCATATGCCAGTTTAACAGGCACTGCTGCTGATATCACAGCCAATCCCAAAACTTATTTTAAGGCAATGGTAGAGGCCATGGACAAGGAAATGGGACGACTTTTTGATAGCCTACTTGTAAACAATCGATTCGATAGCACAGATATAATTTTTATTGGCGATAATGGCGATAATGCCTTAGTCGCCCAAACCCCAGGTGGTGCCAAAGGCAGTGTTTATCAAGAGGGTGTTTCGGTGCCCTTTATCATTTCCGGTCCATCTGTTGTAAATCCCAACCGAGTAAGCGATGCTTTGGTAAATACACACGATTTATTTGCTACCATTTTGGAATTGTTTGGTTATAAAAATTGGTCGACAAAAATTGCGAATAACAAACCAGTGGATAGCAAAAGTTTGTGGCCTATTCTTAAAAATAGTTCAACAAGTGTTAGACCTTGGGTATTTACTGAGATTTTTAAAAACCCAACGGTAGCGGGCGATGGTAAGACAATGCGCAATTTGAATTATAAACTAATCGACTTCGACAACGGTACACAAAAGTTTTTTAATCTTACTTTGGATCCAAATGAAAACAATGATTTATTAAAAGGAACTTTAAGTGCCGATGCACAAATCAATTATAATTATTTGTGCAATGAAATGACCAATTTAACTGGTAAGGGTGGTTTTTGTTCATTAGGCACAGGCCTTTCACAAGATGTAATCAAACCATTGCTTTTGTCAAACCCTTTTTCATCTACCATTGCAATTAGAAATTGCAGCAATGAAACTTTCTTTGAACTAACCAATGCCATTGGTGAACTTGTTTATGCTGGCTCAGCGATTGATCAAGAAAATTTTTCTTATTTAAGCAATGGCATATATTTTTTAAAAGTTGTAAATACTACAACCTCTATTTTAAAATTAATCAAAGCCGACTAAAAGCACATTACCATGCTTGAAGTTATGAGTGATTATATAAGTTTGGGCTTTACCCATGTCTTGCCTTTGGGGTTCGATCATATTTTATTCATCCTTTGTTTGTTTTTTTTGAATTCAAATGTGCGCTCGGTTGTGATACAATGCACAGTGTTTACGATTGCGCATAGCATCACCCTGGGCCTTACAGCCGCACACATTATTTTACCACCTTCAGTTTGGGTGGAGGCTTTAATTGCTTTTTCGATTGTAGTAGCAGCCATAGAAAACATTTTACACAATGAATTAAATCGCTGGCGTTTGGGTTTGATTTTTGTTTTTGGCTTAATCCATGGTATGGGATTCGCCACTGCGCTTTCAGACATTGGCTTGTCAACGCAACATTTTTTTGCAGGCTTATTAGCTTTTAATGTTGGGGTTGAGTTAGGTCAACTCACAATTATTTTAGTAGCTTGGTATGGCTTTGCCAAATGGATGCGCCACAAACCATGGTATACCAAGCGCATAGTATACCCATTTTCAACTGTCATTGCTTGCATTGCACTTTATTGGACGATAGAACGCTTGGGGTTGGTGTGCTAAGGCTTTCATTGTCTTAGTGATTGTTTTTATAGTGCATTTTATGGGGACTAGAAATTTATAAAAAGCTGGTTTGCTTTTTTATTTTTTCTTCTATTACCCGTTATATTCGTTGCCTCAAAAAATAGAAGATTCAATTGTATGCAAAAAAATTTACTACTTATTTTAGTACTTAGCAGCGCCAATTTATTTGGTCAAATTAGTGGTTTTGTGCCACGTAAAATCAATGGCGGCATGGCCCAGCATTTAGTGATTTCAGGTAATGGTTTTGGAGCCATTCGCGGGTCCAATTACGTTTCCTTTTTTCAAGAATCTGGACAATACAACGATGCAGCTACGGCACAAGCCTTTAAATATGTGAGTTGGAGCGATACTAAAATAGAAATGGAAATGCCGGTGGCCTATTCAGGAAAAATAAAAGTGAAGATTGCCGGGAATGATTTGACCTCAACTGACACTTTGCATGTGATGGCCAACTTAGGTTACCGTTCCGCAAATCCATTGGTATACGATTACCTTGTGAATACCAATCAGAAGGGTGGTTATACTTGGTATATGCACCGTACTTATTGGGAAAATCCTTTGGCAAAAAAAGCCATTGAAGAGGTGTTTGCCGAGTTCAGATGCAAAACGGGTGTCAACTATATTTTAGCGCCCCAGCTCACGGATGTAGGGTTTTCATTGGGCGACACTTTTCATATCATAGCGCCAGATCCAGCGCTTGGAGCCGTTGGTTACAACGAACGCTTGTGGATTTCATGTATCTTAGGTAGCGAAACATTTTACAGTGTTAAGTCGCAAGACCTGCACATGTCTGATAAACAAGATTGGTATTTTGGTACTGGTAAAGCACCTGCAGGAAAAACAAAATTCAGATATGTTTTATACCATGAGTTAGGTCATTCTTTAGGCTTGGGTCATGTCAATGAATTGGGTCAAAGCATGTATCCTTCAGTTTCCTTATTGCCATCTGATTTGTGGAGCCAACGCGATAGCATTACCAAAGAAGAGCAACAAACCATTTCATATTTTGTAACGCTCTCTCAAAATTTTAGTTTCAGAGCTTGTGGGGTGAGTCCGCTATTAACAGTGGCCGATTGTAAAAATGTATATAACACCAGAACCAGTATAGAAAGGGTGAAGCAAGCGATTCAAATTAGCTGCTATCCCAATCCAGTGCATGATCAATTAACCGTAGCACAAACCCTTTCAACGGCCACCCATTTTAGCATTTATAATTTGCAAGGTCAATTGATTTTGCAAGGCACTTATAATGGCACACCCATATCGGTAAGCGAACTCCCATCGGGATTGTATACCTTGGTGATGTTTGATGCCCATCAGCCTTTGCAGGCTAGATTTGTGAAGGCGTAAATTCAAAATTTGGTCAGCTATAATTACCAATTCTTTTATAATTTTTCAAAGGCGATTGAATTTTAATTTTATAAAATTCCATTCGTGAGGATTAAGTATACGTTTGTTGAGTGAGGCGCTTATTTCATTGAATAATTCAATTTTGCTTTGCATTTAACGATACTTTTGTTTTTGTAATGTAAAATGTAGAGACCAGAACCCGCTTAAAACACTTCATTAAATTGAAAATTAATGGTTCAAAAGGGGTCTTGAATGGCGAACAAGGCTGGTCAAAAGCTGATGCACTATAAATGAAAACATAGCTTTGCTGAGTTCGCCATTTATTTAGACAACTTTAACAAATTTATTTTCAGAAATAAATGTTATTTCATACGAGTAAGTCAACCATTTGTTGAAGGAATGCTTACTTTCATTGAAAATACACTATTTGATTGCATACTAGTTCAAAATTAAGTAATTAATAAATTACTTTTGTCTTGTCATTGAACAAAAGGGTTGTTTTGGACGGCTATTTCTGAGCCCTTTTCGATTTAAATGATTCGGTTTGAAAACGCTAGGTATTTTTGAAATTTTTCTGTTACTCTATCAATATAATAAACAAAACAATGAAGGCTAAAATCATTCTCCACGTACCCCATTCTTCGCCCATTATTCCCTCAATGGAAGGTTATGTGGTTGATAAACATTTCCTAGAAAAGGAAGTGATGAAATTGACCGATTGGTACACCGACGATCTATTTTATTCCGACGAGGATGAAATTATAAAAGCAGAGTTTTCGAGGGTGTTTTGCGATCCCGAAAGATTCACCAACGATGCAGAGGAGGTTATGCACCAATACGGCATGGGCGTGCTTTATGAGTTAAGCGACGATGGCCATATGATGAGAGAAGTAACACCCGAATTAAAAGAGAAGGTTTTGAATGGTTATTATGAAAAGCACCATAGTGCCCTTAACGCAGCTGTAAATAAACAATTAAGTAGCAATGGCAAGGCTTTGATTATTGACTGTCATTCCTATCCAAGTATACCAATGAAAAGAGATTTGGATAAACAACCCAATCGGCCAGATTTTAATATTGGAACAGATGCCTTTCACACACCTCAGCATTTAATCGATGTGTCGATTGCTTACTTTGCAAATGCAGGTTATACCTTGGGAGTTAATTATCCTTATAAAGGAGCCTTAGTGCCCATGGAACATTATAAGAAAAACAGCCAAGTGCAATCCATTATGCTCGAAATTAACCGGGCTCTGTATTTAAATGAACCTAGCAATATTCGGTCTGATAATTATAACGAAATAAAAAAAGTGACTGCCAATTATATAAAAACTATAAAAGCGACACTAAAAAATGGGGCGTAATGATGGATTGCCCCTGTAATTTTGTAAAAGGATAGTATACTATTAGAACATACTTTTTCGACTAGGTTGAAAAGTGCAGCTACAAAAAAACATACCAATTGGTATGTTTTTTTATTAATGTCAATTATTGTTTTTTTTATCGCACCACATTCACTGCTGAACGCAGGGTTTGACCAACACTTAAGTAATACAAACCACTTTCGATACCCGCTAAACTCAATTGCAATTGCGCTTGAGTAAGTGTGCCTTGGGCAACGCATTGATTTGCAAATAAGGTTCAAGTATGCAAATTGTATGCAAATAAAAAAAGGGTTTCAAACTTTAATGTCTGAAACCCTTGATTTTGTTGGTGGGGGCTACTGGGTTCGAACCAGTGACCCTCTGCTTGTAAGGCAGATGCTCTGAACCAGCTGAGCTAAGCCCCCGTTTGAGGAGTGCAAAAATAGTAAAATTTACTAAATAACAAAAAAATATTTTAAATTCTTTTAAATTAATGCTTTCGCACAGTTTTCAGCCCCATTTAATGCCCATTCACCCGAAACACTCCTTTTTCTGAATTATTAAGCTTAAATTTGCACCCAATTAAATTTTATTTATAAATAATGATAGTCCCTAAGTTTCTAAACCCAACTGATTCCTTTCACTCTGAGTTAAGAACCCGTGTTAATGAGTACTTCGATAAGGTAAAAACCATTAAAACAGGTAACTTTAAATTATACTCTAAAGCAATTATAATTGTTACGGCTTTCCTTGCTATATATGTTCACTTGGTGTTTTTTACTTCTCCTTATATTGTCCTAAATATTGCAGAATGCTTAATCCTTGGTGCTTTAACGTCGGCCATCGGTTTTAACATTATGCATGATGGTGCCCATGGCAGTTTCAGTAGCAAAAAATGGGTGAATGAATTGGCTGGTTTATCACTTAATTTTTTAGGTGCCAATGTGTTCATGTGGAAAACCAAACACAACATTGTTCACCATACTTTTACCAATATCGATGGGGTAGATGATGATATCAATGCAAAGCCATTCTTAAGATTATGCGAAACCCAAAAAAAATACAAAATCCATAAATACCAACATATTTATTTCTTAGCAGCTTATGCTTTGTTGTACATCTATTGGATTTTCTTTACAGATTATAAAAAATATTTTACCAATAAAGTAGGTGAAATGCCAATTAAGAAAATGACCTTCATGGACCATTTTACTTTCTGGGGATTTAAAGCATTACACTTGGTATTGTTCGTTATCATTCCAATTTACACTGTTGGTTTTGTTGCTTGGATCATTGGCTTCTTAGCTTATGGTTTCTTTGCAGGTATCGTATTAAGTGTTGTGTTTCAATTAGCACATACAGTATCTGAAACCCATTTCCCTGAAACCAATCCAACAACAGGTAAAGTAGAAGATGAGTGGGCTGTTCACCAATTAAAAACCACTGCTAACTTCGCTACCAAAAGTAAATTTTGGTCATGGTTCACAGGTGGATTGAACTTCCAAGTGGAGCACCATTTGTTTCCAAACATCTCGCACGTGCATTATCCTGCATTAAGCGAAATCGTTAAAGAAGTTTGTCAAAAATACAACATCCCTTATTTAGAGCATGCCAAAACAAGATACGCAATTGCATCGCACGTAGCGCATTTGAAAGCCATGGGCAATGCCTAATTAATTATAAGATTTTTAGAAAAGCCTTTCAGCATTTGTTGGAAGGCTTTTTTATTGCCAACTAATTTCCCTTTATTTGTCTACTTGTAAATAAGTTATTAGCTAATGGTTATTCGTTATTAAGGAAACAGCCAAGTTAGATATTAGTTATTTAGGAAACAGCCAAGTAAGTTATTAGTTAATATTTATTAAGGAAAATACAACTCACCTCCCCAATAACCCAAAAATGAAACCCAATACCCAAAGAGCCCGCATTGCTATTATACTTATATGGATTGTAGGATCACTCGATCTTGTATCCATTGTCTCTGGTTATTTTCAATACCAGTTGTTAGACGATGCAAGAAGTGGTGTCTTGGTAACCACACAAAAAGCTTCTGCCAACGACCTACCTGAAGGTATAATCTCTGTTGCCTATTTAATTGCATTTACCATTTCGATTATTACATTCATCCTATGGTTTCGTAGGGCCTATTATAATTTGCATGAGAAATTTGACTATTTGCAACACTCCGAAGGATGGGCTGCTGGTTGCTGGTTTGTGCCCATTGTGAGTTTATACCGTCCTTATCAAATCATGAAGGAATTGTATACCATCACAAAAGAAGTATTGACAGAGAAGGGCATTGAAGTGAACCAAAATCTTGGCAGATACAGTCTAGGTATTTGGTGGACTTTCTGGATTATTAATAATATCATCGGTCAGATTGTGTTCCGCTATACGCCAACAGCCGATTCATTGTCCGAGTTATCCATGGCCACTTTGTTAAGCATGTTGAACAATCTCATCGGCATTCCTTTGGCATTGATTACTTTAAAAGTTATCAAAGATTACAGCAAGCTAGAACCCCTTTTAGAAAACATGGACGAAGACCGAGGCCTCATGCATCATATCGTTGAGTAAGTTCAGAGTTAATAGTTATTAAGGAACCAACCAACCAACGACCTAATAACCTAATAAGGAATAATAAAGAGTTAATAGTTATTGGTTATTAAGGAAAGAACCAACAAACGACCTAATAACCTAATAAGGAATAATAAAGAGTTAATAGTTATTAGTTATTAAGGAAAGCCAAAAAACTACTAACTCTACAACCAATACCCAACTAGCGAAATAACCACTAAGCCCCCTAATAACTCAATAACTCAATAACCAATAACCAATATGGAAGTACAAAAAGTAGACATGTTCATCATGGTGAACAGCAAATTTTTTGAAGGCAGTCAACTCATTCGTATACGCGAACGTTTATTAGCAGTCGATGATTCAAAATGGATTTTATTACAAGCCATGCAATTCAAAGATCCCACCACCAGCTTAATTATTTCATTATTGGGCGGAGCTTTGGGAATCGACCGTTTTGTAATAGGAGATACAGGCTTGGGCATTGGTAAGTTGCTAACCCTTGGTGGCTGCGGTATTTGGGCCTTGGTGGATTTGTTCTTAATCATGGATGCCACCAAAGAAAAGAACATGCTACAAATTCAACAGATTTTGTATTAGGCAAGGGCTCAACTTGGGTGATAGAATCCTAGCGAGAGACAGAAAAACCTATCGT
>CAJBKH010000367.1 GCA_903953615.1 uncultured Bacteroidota bacterium | reverse complement strand
GGGCCGAAAGGTGCACCCTGTCGCGGTTAGAGGCCATACCATTGCGCGCCCAAAACTCGATACTGCCTAAACCACCCATGATAGAAAATAAATCCCAAACACCACCATTGTATTTGGTGGCCAAGTTTTGCATAGCGGCTTTCACTTCTATGCCTGTAATGTTTTGATAAAATTTGCCTTTTCTATTTTTTTTATAACTGTCGGTATTGGTTGTAAATAGGATGGCTGCATTGGGCGCCACTTTTTTAATTCTGCGAATTAGCTCTTCATAGTTGCGTTCAAAACACGACTGACAAAAATCGGGTGCAAAGGCATCGTTGATACCAATTGAAAAAATAACCAAATCGGGTTTCAGTTCTGCAATTTCTCTTTCGAGCATATTGGCTTTCAAATAGGTTGGTACCGATGCCCCATTGGCGCCAATGGCATTGTAGTGAATGCCCGGTTCATCGAGGTCGCAGAACAAGCCATAGAGGGTAAAAATATTTTGTATGGAGTCGGTTTTAATGCATTTAAATTTAACTTGACGTATGGGCTCTTCAAAAATAAATTCTCTGTAACCCGCTTCTTTGTTATCGATTATTTGTTTGGCGATATAAGGCGAATCGAGCACCACTTGAAAGCTTTGGTGGTGGTTGTCGTAGAATACTTTGATGCGATCGAAAACATAATCGGTTTTGCCTTCTGCTTTCATGATAACCCCAAATGTAGCACCCGAATCGTGGGTGGTAGTGGTAATGGCATTGAGGCCGATGTTGCCAATGCAAAAACTGTTAACGGCTCGGCAACCATCCCATCGGCCTGTCCAGTCGAAGCCATAATTGGCAGGATTGTTATTGCTTTTAAATCCCATTTTAAATGGATATATCCAGCCCCTAGAGGTTTGTTTTTGGTTCAAAAATTCATTGAAGTTTTCGCGCAATTTACCAGTCCATATATCTGCTTGTACATGTGAACCGCCAAAATGTACAATGTTGATTTTTCCTTTACCTGTGGTTACAAGCTTGTCGAGTTTTCTAAAGAAGCCATAAAAATCTAAACTGTCGTTATAAAATTTTACCTCGTTGATGTCGTAGTTAACAAAGGGATACCGATCGAGATTAACTGCGCCATCTTGCGCCCTACAAAGCAATACATTGCCAAGGCATAAAACAGAAAGGAGATATAATTTAAAATAACGCAATATGAATTCTGGAGATTATGAGCCTATTGATTTTCTAAGTTTAAACATTTCGTATTCTTTCATCAAAGAGCTATAAAAAATCTCTGAGATTTTAACAGCGCCTTTTTGGGTGTAGTGGATATAATCTGGGGAGCCCAAACTTGGTTTAGATTTTACCCATTTTACCATACTGCCATTGCCACCCATGGCTTCGTACATGTCCCAAAATACACCACCTGCTTGCAAGGTTGCAGATTTTAATGCATCACGTACATTTTCCAATTGAGGGTGGGTTTGGAAGGTACCATTTACTTTAATACTCATATCGGCTGGACCAATTACAAACAAAATAAGATTGGGATCAACCGATCTTAAATACCTTAGTTCTTCTGCAAATTTTTTACCGTAGGCATCAGCACTGGCTTTTGATTTCATGCCTGGTAAGGCGTTTCCGCCGAATTGTAAAATCAACATCTTTACACCTAACATACTATAGGTTTTGCGCAATGTTTCTGCATTGATGCGCTTGAAAATAGTGCCTGAACAACCGCGCATCGGCACATTGTCAACACAGATACCACCACTGCCATCGAGTGCTATTCCTAAAATATCTGCATTAGCTCCTGAAAATTTTAAACCTATTTTGCCATTTGTGCTATCCACATTAAAGGCGGCCATTTGCTCGACAGCAGAAGGTTGTAAGGTTTGTGTACCGATGGTTTTACCATTGGCCGCGATACTAATTTCAAGTGGTTTAGCAATACTGCCAACCACCACTTTACAGGTTCTGAAATTTTTATTTTTATAGGATGTATTATCTCTTGCTGTAATCACAACACTGGCTACTTCACTTTGTTTCTGACAGAAATAAGCCATTGGGCCATAACGGTTGTGTTTGGCACGGCCATCCTCGGTTCCAAAGGCTAATTTCCTAACCCAAGAGCCTGCATTTTCTTCGGCAACAGTGTATTTAGGTGTTACCTCTAAAGCAGGTAATAAACCCATGCCGCTGCCACCATAAGTGCGTTGTAGTTGTTCGCGAATATGACTACTAATGCGATCCATCTCAATTTGTGAGTCGCCATAGTGAATAATTCTAAAAGTGGTATTGTCACGGCTTGATTTTTCGAGTGCTTCGAAAAATTGGTCCATCACCTTGCGGTCGTCGTTGGCAAAATAAAAACGCGCTGGACTTTCAATTGCATCAACTTGCATTAACACCAAAGTATCGGCCGAAGAGCGGTGCACTTTTTTAAGAATGGCTTCTTTTTTTTCAACCAAACTTTTATTGTCTTCAATTTTCTTTTGCTCTGCAAAAATTGCGGTAGAATCTATTTTAGGAGAGATAACAGATTTCAAGTTGGGAAAACTTATTTTTTTGCCATCCCCGTAACTAATGCCCGCCTCAGGAAAAAGGAGTGAAATAACCCCAAGCGTTAGCAGACAAACAACAAGAAATAGTAATACTTTAACGGGTTTCATTCAACAAATAATATTCTTTTTGCAAAAGTAACGAAATATGAAAGTGTTTTATGATAGGGGATTAGATTTTTTTTTAACATAATGACAGATAAAAAACTGCCATGCACCATATTGGAGAGATAAAATTAGCGAAGTT
>CAJBKH010000366.1 GCA_903953615.1 uncultured Bacteroidota bacterium | reverse complement strand
TTTGGCGAGGCACAAGGTAGAATTACTGTTTCTGTAAAACCAGAAAATAAAACGGCATTTGAATCTGCTATTAAAACCATGGGAGTTGAAGTGCTGCACATTGGAACCGTTAAAGGTGCCGATATGGTAATTAACAGCGAAAGCTATGGCAGCATTGAGTCGTATAAGAACTTATACAACAATGCCATTGCTAAAATCATTGGTGGTTAAATTTGGGTGTAAAAACGACAATGTATCATAAATGCAATTATACTATTATGAAACAATTTGTTTAACATTAACCGAACGTTTTAACCTTAACATAAAATCGTTGATTTAACTTATATATCATAATTTTGAATTAACTGTATTTATAAATCTAGGCGTTTATTTTGAATAAGATAGACATCTATATTTATGAAAAAAATTCTAACAATTTTGCTCCTTGCTTATTCGGGCATTTCTAATGGTCAAAAGTTAATCAGTAAATGGACTTTTGACAATTCCACAAATTTACCAGATTCAGGCCAAGGTAGCATGAATACTGTTGGTGGGGCTGCTTTTACCTCATTTGTTGGAGGAAATCCTTCAACCGGAAAGGCTTATGGCACGAATACATATCCTGCACAATCACAAAATAATGAAAAGGCAGGTATTCGAATAAGAATTTCTACGCAAGGATTTAAAGATATTAGTTTCAGTTTCGCGCAGTATAACAGCAACACATCATCTAAGAAAACCATGGTCTTAGTTTCAACCGATAGCATTAATTATACAAAGGTGGATAGTTTAATTGTGACTGCCGGAAGTGCTTGGTTTTCTAAGTCAATTGATTTTAAATCAATAACAGCATTAAATAACAAGTCAGATATCTATGTTCTTTTAGTATCTTCATTTGTTGGTTCACAATATGCAGCAACTGGCTCAGCAAGTACCTATGGCACAGCTGGAACTTGGCGTTTTGACAATGTAAAATTTTATGGAAATGTTTCTGCTAGTCCAAGTTCTAAACCCAAGTTAAATATTACATCCGTAAAATCATCACTGTTTGAATATAAAACAGATACCGCAACAATTGTTTTTAAGTTAAGTGATACTGCAAAAGTGAATGTTAAAAACAAAGTTAATTTAACGGGAACTGGCATTACAGTCGGTGATTACACTTGGCTTGGAAGAGATACCTTAAAAATACGTAAAGGTTTTTATTCTGATACACTTAAACTTAAAATAGTAAATGATGTGACTATTGAGAGCCTTGAAACGGGTATTATTTCTATTGTAAATTTAGATACCAATATAATTTTAGGGACCAATATCAATCTTTCTTTGGTAGATGATGATGTTGTGAGCGTCCTTATTTCAACGTTGCAAGGCAAAGGCACTATTAGCCCAATGCTCAATAGTTTGGTAACTACAGAAGGCGTTGTTACAGCTGATTTACAGGGCACAAATGAACAAGGTGGATTTTATATGCAAGATCTTATACCAGACAATGATTTGTCTACATCTGATGGCATTTTTGTTAGCAGTCTAGTAAGTGTTGCAGAAGGAGATTTAGTTAAGGTAAGTGGCAAAGTAATTGAAAATTTTAATCAAACAATTATTACCCAAGTAACCTCCATCAGTATACTTTCATCAAATAAATTGATTGCACCCATTAATTTAATTTTTCCAATTGATTCTTTAAGTGCAATGGAGAAATATGAAGGGATGAAAATAAAAGTAAACCAACAATTAACGGTAACTGAAAATTATCAACTTGGAAGATATGGAGAAATAACAACTTCTGTGAATGGCAGACTTGTAAACCCAAGTAATTTTATTGATCCAAATGACAATTTAAAAGATGGCAATAATTATTCTGGTACATCAAACGTTGCTGCTTTGTTGGCCGCTCAATCTTTGAATAACCGAAGCAAACTACTAATTTGTGATAAATTGAGTATCCAAAATCCAAACCCAATTCCTTTCATAGACCCAATTGAAAAAACCTTAAGAAGCGGTTCAACGATTGATTCTCTTGTTGGTGTTCTTGGCTATGATTTTGGAAATTATAGACTTTATCCTGCAATTGGTCATCCGAAATTTAAGTACGCTGTGCGACCATTAGCACCAACGATTGCAAATTCAAATGTTAAAATCTCGGGCTTTAATGTTCTAAATTATTTTAATGGCGATGGCAAAGGAACTGGTTTTCCAACAGCAAGGGGAGCGGCAACACTAAATGAATTTCAAAGACAAAAATCAAAGATTGTAGCAGCCATGAAGGCACTTGATGCGGATGTATTTGGTTTAATGGAAATGGAAAACGACGGTGATAGTGCCTTGTCAGCAATTAATGAATTAGTATCGAGTTTAAATGCTGCTTATGGAAGTAAAGTCTATGACTACATCCGTGATTCAAAAGGCGCCAACGGAAATCCTGGTTCAGATGCCATTAAGGTTGCCTTAATTTACAAGGTTGCAAATGTTACACCCACAGGTTTGTCAATCAGTCATAATGATCCTTCATTTACCTTGCTTGGTCGACCGCCTTTGGCACAAACATTTGTATTAAATAGTAATGGCGAAAAATTCTCCGTTATCGTAAACCATTTTAAATCAAAAAGCTGTGCGGCTTCCCCTGCAGATCCGCTAGATATCGATCAAAAGGATGGTCAAGGTTGTTTCAATGCAACAAGAAAAAAACAAGCCACTGCTTTAGTTACATTCATTAATACCCTTATCAAACAAACCAATGATAGTGATGTAATAACAATTGGTGATTTTAATGGTTATGAGCAAGAAGATCCCATTGATATTTTAAGAGCAGGTAGTTTAAAAAGTCTTGTCAATGAGACATACTCATATGTATTCGATGGACAATCAGGTTCTTTAGATCATGCATTTGCAACACCGTCAATGTATAGAAGTATGACAACTGCAGCCAAGTGGCATGTTAACTGTGATGAACCAATGATTATTGATTATACTTTAACTTTCAAAACGCAAGATTTATATACGCCAATCGCCTACCGTTCATCAGATCACGACCCATTAATTGCAGGGTTTAATTTGGTTAAAAAAGTATCTTCAATTGTAAATGCAAATTTAATTTCAGATGTTAATATTTATCCTCAACCCAACAAAGGTATTTTTGCTATCGCGTCAGGTAGTTTAGAAAATTTCAACATCATGATTTATAATACGACAGGTCAACTTGTATACAATGAATGTGATTTAAGTAATAAAAGTCAAGTGTCTACGAATTTACCCACTGGTATTTATTACCTTCATATTTTGGCTGCAGATTCAAATAAGGTGCTAAGATTAATTATCCAATAGATTTTTATTCTGTTAATTCGCATGCCTCAAAAATTGCATATTTTTGAGGCATGGAAAAAATAGTTGATTATATTTCAATCAATAAAGTTTGTTGGAATACGAGGACGGATCATCATATTGAATCAGAATTTTATCAACTCGACGCTTTCATAAAAGGCGCAAGCTCCTTGAACCCAATTGAACTAGATTTATTAGGTGATATCAAAGGAAAAAAAATATTGCATTTGCAATGTCATTTTGGAATGGATACCCTTTCATTGGCCCGATTGGGTGCTGAAGTTGTGGGAGTCGATTTATCCGATAAAGCCATTGATAAAGCCAAGGAACTAACAAATCAGTTGAATTTAGATGCAAGGTTTATTTGTTGCGATTTATACGAATTACCACAGCATTTAAATGAAACTTTCGATATTGTATTTACAAGTTATGGCACCATCGGTTGGTTGCCCGATTTAAATAAATGGGCTGCAGTGGTTTCGAAAATGTTAAAACCCAATGGTCGATTTATAATGGCCGATTTTCATCCTTATGTATGGATGTATGACAATGACTTTAAAAAAATTCAATACAGTTATTTTAATGTTGAAACGATTATAGAAACTGAAAGTGGAACCTATGCCGATAAAGAAGCACCGATTGAAACCCAAAGCATCGGATGGAACCATCCCATAAGCGAAATACTAAATAGCTTAGTAAGCAATGGTGTTACGATTCAAAAATTCAATGAATATGATTACTCTCCCTATAATGTATTTCCGGGCATGGAAGAGTTTTCAAAGGGTCAGTTTAAATTCACGCAATTCGACAGAAAATTACCATTGATTTACGCCATTGATGGAACAAAACTTTAGGTAGTTAGTGATTGGTATTTTTGCCAATATTGTTTACCGTAGCTGCAAAAAATCTCTTCACCTGACTTGATTTTTCGTGTGGCGACTAAACAAATATTTTCATTTTCATCTAATGATATTCTAGCATTGTTTTTAAAGGCATTGTGCAATTTCGAAAAGCCTTTTGCATCATTTGCATATTTAGCAAAACATTTCACCTTTTTTGAATCCATGATTCTGCCATCTAACATTTTGATGAAATACTGATCTTGGTTCTTATTGGCTCTTAATAAAGCCATCGAGTCTGTTAAAATTTCGCCCTTAAATAAAGCAATTATTTCGTCTTTGTAAATTGGAATTGCAGTGTGTAAACCCTTGCCAGAATTGGGTAGTTGAGAGGTTTCTATGTATAGATAACTAGCTTCACTAGCTTCTATGGCATTGGTTAAGTAAGTTTTCAAAAAGAGGTTGTTTTAGGAGATAGGTGTGTTTTGCTTTTCCTTTAAGGTTTGTTGCAATGTGTTTAAAAAGACAGCTGTATCTTGTGCACCTGAGACCGCATATTTTCTATCAAAAACAAAAAACGGAACACCTTGTACACCTATGGCTTCGGCTTCTTTAATATCTTCAATTACAGCATCGCGGTACATTTCTGAATCGAGTATTTTCTCGATTTCATTTGCATCCAATCCAATCTCAGTTCCTATGTCCATCAATATGTTTTTATCATCCATGTTTTTACCTTCTGTAAAATAGGCTTGAAATAATTTTTCTTCTGCAGCACCTTGTTTACCTTTTGATAAGGCATAATGTGAGAAACGGTGAGCGTCAAATGAATTGGCAACAACCGATTTGTCTAGATTGTATTCAAGTTCCACTTGTTTTGCCATTTGACTCACTTGCGCATTCATTTGTTGGGCTTGTTCTAAAGTGATGCCTTTATGCACAGACAGATATTCATTAATATTGGTACTTTTATCAGTAACCAATTGAGGAGAGAGTTGATAGCTTTTCCAAATAATTTCTACTTCATCCTTGCCTTCAAATTGTGATAAGGCTTGTTCAAATTTTCTTTTACCTATGTAACAGAATGGGCACATAATATCACTCCATATCTCCACACTCATTTTTTTTGCGTTGCTCATTTTGCTTTTATTTTTTTTAATTTTCAATTAGTATGCGCTGCACCGCATTGTAGTTTAAAGATTCTACTTTTATTAAATAAAAGCCAGCTTTAAACTTCGATTCTGTATTCAAACTTATTTCATTGTTGTTTTCTATTGTTTCAGTTAAAAGTACTTTGCCCGAAAGGTCCATTAATTGAACGGTGGCAGCATTACAATATATAGGTAGTATCAATTTAAAGTTACCTTTATTTGGATTCGGTATTATTTTAATTTGTAATGCTTTTGATACATCATTAAGACCAGTAACAACATCATTTACAGTTATACAAACTGAAGTGTCTTTACAAGCACTATCCAAAGTTTCTAAAGCATAAGAACCATTAAAAGGTGCAGTATAACTTTTTTGTGTAGCACCATTAATAGGCACTACAGTCCCCAATTGACAAGTCATCCATTGATAATTGCCAGTGAGTTTTGCCGCCGTTAAAGTCGCACCTGATTTATTGATAGTGGTGTTGATTTGCGGCAAGGTAAGTGTAAAAGTTAAAATACTATCACAACCTAAATGATTAACCAAAGTATCTTTGTACGTGCCAGATTTGGTGTAAACAAGTTTCTTGCCTAGACGTTTGTAATACCTGCATGCATTAATAGCAGTAAAACCAAAAGTTGGATTCAAAATCGTAAGATTAATGGTGATGGCACTATCGCAACCAACAGTGTTTAAGATGGTATCTTTATAGACGCCCGAAATGTTCCAAGTATATTTACCACTTGGACTTTTGTATTTCTTACATGCTGCGCTGTTAACCGTAGCACTACTGTTTTTAATCAACAAATTGATTGTTAAAATACTATCGCAAGTTTTATAATTCTTCAATGTGTCTTTATAGGTACCGCTAACAAAATAGGAACGTTTACCACTTGGTAAGGTATATTTCTTACATGCTTTTGCAGTAATTGTATTAAGGCTTGTTTTATTGACTTTAAGGTTGGTTACAACCACACTGTCGCAACCTCTATAATTCAGAATAGTATCGTAGTAAATACCAGTATTGGTATAGGTTTTTCCAGTTACACTTTTAAAAGTATTGCATACTACACGCAAAACAGAATCTTTACTGCCTCCAATTTTCAAAACGATGCTTAAAATACTATCGCATTGCACATAGTTTTTAATAACATCTTTATAGTTACCTGACTTTGTCCAAACAAACTTGCCACTAGGACTGGTATAACTTTTACAAGCAAATGCACTAATCGTTTTGCCTGTAGATTTTTTGATTGTTAAATTGGTTGTAATAATACTATCGCATCCGTAGAATCCAACTGATATGGTATCCAAATAAGTACCCGAAACAAGCCATTTGTATTTACCACTAGGACTGGTGTAATTATCACAACCGCTAATTTTTTGAGTGGAGGTGGCAACAGTTTTTGAAAACACTTGACCTCTCACCCAATTTGAGCTACCGCCACTTAAAGCAAAATTGACTAAACTAGCATTGTTATTATAATCACTTAGGTCGGCCAAAGTGCTTATTGCACTATTTGAAGAAGCCGCTTTACCTTGGTTAAATTTGTAATACGCCCTTAATCCAGTTTGACTTGAACAAAATTCAATGCCTTTGTTATTGTTAAGTTGGTCAACAGATCTACAAACACTCCAAATGCGAACCTCATCAATCAAACCTTGATAAAAACGGGTATAAGTTGAATGTGCTCCCAACATTAAATTAGTAATTGGTGTTTTGGTAATGGATATTGCAACT
>CAJBKH010000365.1 GCA_903953615.1 uncultured Bacteroidota bacterium | reverse complement strand
GCAAAAAATTCTATGATGGCTGCTTGTGTTTCAATCGGTGCTTCATGCCAGTAATAGCCACCTTTATTAGCAGTCCAATACATGCCCATTTCTTCCGTCTTACGCGATGTTTCTACAAATGATTTCAATATCCATGCAGGCACATCTGAACTTGGTTTAAGTGTTTTTAACGCAGTGGCTAATTGTGCGCGGTTCATTAAACCATTATTGACCCATGTTTTTTCTGCATTTTCTGCAAAATACTGAACTGTTGTATCATTAATGGCTAAGCCAATGTTTGGGAAGAAACTTTTACAGTAGAGGTATTGAAGATTATTAGGTAAAAAGCCAAGCAATTCTTTTTTGCTTTGGTAGTATTTATAATCGCGTTCGGCTTCTCTATCAAGGTAGTCCATTGCATTCTCTATCATCTCTTCATAGGCCGAAATATCAACGCCCATTTTTTTCATTTTGCCAAAACCAATGACGATGGTTTGGGTAATATAGGAATTGCCTTGCATGCCAGCAAACCAACCAAATGAACCATCGCCTAACTGTATTTGTTTTAGTTTTTCAAAAGCATTTTGCAATTCTTCATTCATTTTTTCCTGATTGAATAATGCACCTAGTTTTTGCATGCGCTCTGTTTCTGTATTGGCCTCGGCTAGCCAAGGTGTTTCTTCAATCACAGTGGATTTTAAGTCTTGGTTCAAAAGCAATTTACTTTGTAAACCTTTGCCATCTTCTGCTTGGCGTTGCCAAGTGGTGTAAACTTTTTTGATTGCTGGGTTGCTATTGGCTAGGTAGGTACCAATACTATTGGCATACAAACGGGTAAAAGTTTGCTCTGCACATTCATTGGGAAACTCCATCATATAGGGCAATGCTTGAACGGCATACCAAGCAGGATTGCTGCTCATTTCTACCGTCAATTTTTCGTGTACCAAGGTGGTACTTGCATTGTTTTTTAAACTTTTAAATTCTAAGTTTTGAGTGCCTTGTTTTCGAATGGTAATTGGCAAGCTTTCTGTAATTAATTGCCGATTACTCAATACAGGAATCGTATGTTGCTCGCCATCGGAATAGGTACCTGCGCTTGCTGTAATGGCAAGGGTTACAACGCCAGTATAATTAGGAATTTGTAATGCAAAACTCACTGGCACATTGCCATTGGCAGGCACTGTTATTATTTGTTCTTGCGCATTGGTACTCCATTTTAGTGGCAATCCTGTGCTTTCATCTACCAAAGTAAAATTCACTTTCGATTGTATGGCAATAGCTGTGGTATTTACAATTTTAGAAGTAATGGTAATGGCATCTCCCTCTCTTAAGAACCGTGGTACATTGGGTTGCACCATTACTTTTTTACTAGTGGTAATGCTCTGTGTTAAATAGCCAGTTTGCAAGGTGGTACTGTGCGAAAGCATGCGCATTTTCCATTGGGTAAGCGCCTCGGGCATGGTAAATTCTAAACTGATTTCTCCTTTTTTATTGGCATATAAATGCGGGTAGAAGAACACAGTTTCATTAAAGTTTTTTCGGATGTTGACAGCAGTGGTTGGTGTATTTCTGGTGATATCTGATGTCTCTTCATTTATGATTTTTTCTGCCTCAATATCAAATGCTGCTTTAACAGCGCTGTTTTTTACATCATAGACAGACAATTTATAGTTAGCATTTGCTAAACTATGACTTACTCTACCCATACCGGCACCTGATGAAATTCCACTTGAGAATCCAACCACTTTATTAAAATTTGCATCTCCAAATTCCCAGGTCCAATTGTTTTCATTGTAAAGCATTAAGCAAGGAATTATCAATTCAGGAGGATATATGGTCCATCCTGAATTATCGTATTTGACATTGAATTCCTTGCCTTCAATGCTGCTATTAATATTACTATAAAAATAATACATATCAAAAGGGTTCAATGCCCAATCAGGATTTGGGTATAACGCGTCTAAGGATTGGTCATACATTGAGGCAACCGATTCCATGGCTGCTTTTTCGGCTTTTGGACCTTTAAGTTTAACGATCCATTTTTCTTTGGCCCCAGGCTCTGTATTGTCTCTAAAACTACTAAGCGTTATACTCAATTCTTTATTACTATATGGCACAAGCGCATCAGCATTGTTTTGGTATAAACGGTAGTCGCTTATCAAATAGGCATTTAGTACAATACCTCCTCTGTCACTTTCCTTTACAGGCACTTCAATCAACTGTGAAGATTCATTTAACTGAATAATTTTTTCTAAAATTGTACCGCGATTACTACTAACTTTTACATAAACATTGGCGTTTTTACAACCACTGCTCACTAAAAATTTAACTTTATCTTTCGGTTGAAATTCAGTCTGATTAACACATGTAGCAACTAATCCATCAGGGAAATGATAGGCACCTGTTTTATTGTTGTAAATAGAGAAATGACAAGTATTTTGAATGGTTTCACCGCGACTATCCTTACATTCAATAGTTGCTATATAATCGCCAACAGTCATTTCCTTGATGGTACCAAATGAAATCATTTTACTCAAATCATCCTTCAATGTCTTAGTACTAATCATCACCTTGTCTTCCACTATGTTTCTTTTTTGATAGCTAGGAAACCATCGCTGATAGTCATCATCCGATAACAGGGTTGTATCTGTCGTTTCCCACCAACGGTCTTTCTTTACCTCGGTATTTTTAATTAGCTTTTCAATTTTAATGCTGCCTGTAAATGCTAAGGGTTGGTCTTGTAAATTATTACATTCAATAGTTAATTCTAATGGCTTACCTATCCAATTGGTATGCTCACTTGTTATTGCAATTTGTCTATCGGTGTAAGCCATAGTCATTTCATAATTACATGTTTTCACCTCTCCATTCAAATCAGTAATGGTGGCTTCAATTTCAAATACAAAATAGGGATTGTCCTTCTTATCCAAGCGCTCGTTGGGTGTCGCCTTAAAATCCACATAAAATTGTCCTGATTTATCGGTAGTGGCAGTGCCAGTTTTAATGGTTACATCTGCGTCTTCTCCAGAAGCTATTTTCCAGTAATAGTCCCATCTATTTTTTAATTTTCTAACGACCTTATATTCAACTTTGGCATTTTGAATGGCATAACCAGCAAAGGCTTTTGCCTCACCTTTAATGCTAACGGAATCATAGAGCTTAAAACCTTTTTCGGGTTTTATAAATTTGGCCGCGTATTTTGGGCGTTTGTATTCCTCAACATTAAAACCTAGCGCATAGTAAAAAGTATTGTTGTACGACTCTGAAACTAAAATACTAAAATGCCCTGTATTGAAACCACCTTTAGGCAAAGTAAAACTACCACTCGCACTGCCATAAGCATTCGTTACCAAGCTTGCCTCACCTTTAAGTACATTGTTATTGTCCTGTAGGCGAATCTGTATTTTCTCATTGGCCATGGTCTTCTTTTTATTATTATCGTAAACGATACATTTGTAATAAACCGTTTGACCAGGTCGATAAATCGCGCGATCGATGATTGTTTTAACAGTAATTTCTGGTCCTTTAGCTGCAGCAATACCTGTATAATTTTGAAAGTAATTTTGATCATATAAAACTTGATTGCCAATCTCAAAAAACAAACTAGAATAGTTGACTTCTTTTGCCCTTGGTCCATAATCTAAGCGGCCCTTACCATCTGTTTTGCCAGAATATATTTTTTCATTAGCACTACTATTTGAATTGTAACCATTGTATTTATAAATATTGTAAGGTACGTTAATTTGCGCGCTACCTGTTTTAGCATCTAATAATAACGCTTCGTTATTATTTTTTAGTAGCACATATGGCGCAACCGAAATGATACCATAAGCGGCTACACGATTTAATTCATAGGCTGAATCTTTCTCAGTGGACAAAAGCAAATAAGTCCCTGCTGGTAAACTATCTAATGCCACTTCAGCACTGTGCGATTGATAATCGCTGTAAGCGGGCAAATTAATTTTATAAGCTTTTACAAAGGGTTCTAAACTATCTGCGTATTGGCCTATAAACTCCTCTTCACTTATATAAGATCGGTAATAGTTGTAACTAGTCTTAGCTAAATAATCCATATAGTTAATTTTGTAGGCTGTTATATACACGCCATTCAAATTTGTATAACCAACTTTTGCTAGCATTTTTTTACCAGGTTCATTTATTTTTTCTGTATGCAGTCCAATCGCTGGTCGCTCAATTTCTTCCTTAATTCTATTTAGTATGTCAATGTTTTTGTAGTCGGCATGCAATTCAACAGCTTCATTAATAATTTGTATAGCTTTTACAGGAAAAGAACTTTGGTAAAATCTGGCAATTGACTCCGCAGCAATGCAACCAAAAGGATTGTTCTTATTTGAAGAATACAATTGTGTAATCGATTTCAAATAAAACTCCTCATTGTCGGTATAATCAAATCTGAATTCGTTTAATCTTTTATTTTCAAGATATATAAGGGTATTTGGTGATGATTTAGCCGATTTTAATAAATTTTGATAGAGGAGAAGTTTTTTAAACTCATTGAGTGGATCGTAAGCTTGACTAAAATCTTTTGTTATAAATTTTTCATAAGGTGCAAGCACATAAGAAGAAGGCACAGGAAAATAATCCTTAATATTTGGAAGCTTAATATCGCGTAGTATTTCTATAGATTTAATCAGTATCAATTGTTCGATACTTAAATCGATATCAGCAGAATTGAAATAGGCAATCAGGGGTTCATAAAGTTCTGGATTAGTAATTTGCCTTGAAAAATTATTGGCTATGTCTAATCTATTATTGATTTCAGAATTCAGCTTTTCTAAAGTCCAATCACTAGGATTCTCGCTTTTATCATTATTGTTTTTTTGATCTTGCCAACGTTTATTCTCAAAATGTATGCGCAACAAAATTGCAGCCTCCACTTGTAAAAATGTTTGAATTGCAGGACTTCCCTTAGCAATTTCATCATTCACCAAAATCCAATTGAGATCAGTGGTATCATCCTCTTCCTTAAGTTTGTCATTTAAATTTATTTGGTATTGAATGCAACGCAGGTAATAGCCATTCTGTTGGTCTAATTTAGCCCTGTTTTTTAAATCATTTAAAGCATTTTGAGCTGTTATTGGTTGATCCGCCTCATTGATTAATGAGTCAACATTTGCTAATGCTTTTTTATAATCAAAAGGCGACACAGTAGTTGAAGGCTTTTTGTTTTTCAACGTTTCAGTAAACGAATTGAATGGAGTGCTGAAAAGAAAGACCACTAAGGCCCATATTAAATGGATTTTTTTCATAAAATTGGTAAGGCATTACAAAATAAATCAATTTAATACAGATTGAAGCAATAAAGTAAATAACATCGCAGTAGTTGGCGACTTACTTTAGATACAAAAAAAATCCCGCTAACTTTTGGGTTAACGGGATTTTCTGAATATTCGTACTTATTTATCTCAACAAGGTAATGGTGCCATTATAATAGTGCCAAAGTTTACGGTTATCACGCACCTTAATATGGTAGTAATAAATACCCTCTGGACATTCATCGCCTGGTCTATTGGTATACTGACCGGTCCATTTTACACTGCCATCGCTTTTGAACACCTGCTCACCCCATCGATTGAAAATCGCGAATTCCATTTTCTGCATCGATGTTACATTCGGTGACCAATAAGAATTGAATTCATCTAAGTTTGGAGAGAATGCTGTTGGTATCCAAATTCTGAAAATATCTAGGACAGTTAATTTGCGTTCTATGTAATCATCACAGCCATTGGCATTAGTAGCAATTAATTTTACTGTAAATGTTCCCGTATCGGTGTAACTGTGGGTCGGATTATCTTGGTAATCTAAGGCAGTGTTATCACCAAAATCCCAAGTGTAATTGGTAGCGCCTGTAGATTGGTTGGTGAAGGTTACCAGTGGTTCAATGATATCAATTTGAACGGGAGAATAACTAAATTCGGCATTGGCTTGTTTCCAAACATTAATGGTTTCAATAAAGGATTTACATTTTTTGCCATTTGATAATACCATTTCAACCCTGCCATTAAAAATACCAGCAGTGCTGTAAGCTTTTGGTATATCAGGGTGGGTTTGTCCGCCTGCAGAAGCAGTCGAACTAAACAATGCATTGTCAAAATACCATACCCAATTGAATTTCGTATTCAATGGTTGTGCATTGGTGAGTGGGAATTTAAAGTTAGTTGAATAAGGTTCGCAACCTGCCAAATCAATTGCAAGTGTTGAATCACTTACAATAGGGGCTACAAATAAAGTAGTTGAATCTTTTATAGGCGATGAACAAGCATCATCAACTGTTACCAAAACCACCATTGAGTTAGTCGGTGCTACAGTAACATTGGTGCCGGTACCTAATAAAGAGCCGTTTCTACCATCTGTCCATGTATATGTTCTGCTTTGTGATTTTCCGTCGGCAATACTTGTAGAATAGGTGTAACTTTCATTTCTACACAATTCTTGTGGCGTTAGGAATGTTTTGAAACCCATTGGCGCACGCATCATTAGTTTGAATTTGTCAGTATCATTTAGGTTACAATTATCGTTACCTATAATGATATAATCAGTTTGTGTAACCGTTGGTGTCACTTTAAAAGTAGCATTGCTCAAATCAATCATTGAATCTACAGGTGTATAGCTAGCACCGTTCTTTTTCTTCAAAATAAACTTAATAGGAAGATTGTCCGAATTCTTGCCACTTGCTTTGATATCATAGCTTTGTCCTGTACAAACAGTATCAACAGCTAGGGTAGAAACAATATTGAGTGTATTTTTTATCGCCACCCTGAATTTGTCAGTATCATTTCGATTACAACCGTCGTTGCCAATAATGATATAATCTGCCGGCACAATCGGTGGTGTCAAAGTAAAGCTTGCATTGCTCAGATTAATCATTGAATCTACAGCCGTGTAACTTGTACCGTTTTTCTTTTTAAGAATAAACTTAATGGCAACATTGTCCGAATTGCTGCCTGTTGCTTTGATGCTATAGCTTTGTCCTCTGCAAACACTATCAATAGGTTTGGTAGAAACAATATTCAATGTATTTTTTATAGCAACATTGAATGTTTTTAAAGGTGCAGTGTTAGATTTACAAGCCTGATCGATAGCAATTTTGAATTTAGAATCATCAGGAATTTGAATATTTTAATAAGG
>CAJBKH010000364.1 GCA_903953615.1 uncultured Bacteroidota bacterium | reverse complement strand
TTAATCTTGGCATTGACAGTACCACTAATACAACTGGGGCATTGGGTGGTGCGCTCGATCCTAGTAAGGGCATGTATTGGTCGTGGCAAAGCGGCTATATTAATTTAAAGCTCGAAGGCAAGTGCAATGTTTGTCCTCAATTCGGGCATCAATTCCAATACCATTTGGGCGGTTATTTGTATCCCAATTTGGCGATTCAAAACATCCGTTTAAAAGCCAATCAAAAACTTGGAACCGAACTAAACATTGCATTTGATTTAGAACAATGGTTGTTCCAATTACCATTGGGTGTGCAACAACATATTATGTCGCCCAGTAAAAATGCTGTTCAAATTTCTATCGCTGCTGCAGAGGCTTTTAAAGTATGGGACGCCAACAAAAATTAAGCTTCGTATTTCTTTTCTGCATTTTAATAAGTGTTTTGGCATTTATCAAAACAGATGAATTTACGGTGCCTAAAAATTGGCCAGCACCTGCCTACAATTTCAAGAACAACCCATTGAACGCTTCTGGTGTTGCATTGGGCCGACAATTGTTTTACGACCCCTTGCTTTCAAAAGACCATAGCATTTCATGCGCCAGCTGTCATTTGCAATTCACCGCTTTTACGCATGTCGATCACGCTTTGAGTCATGGCATTAAAGATAGCATTGGCACCCGCAACGCGCCTGCCTTAATGAACCTTGCATGGCAATCTAGTTTTATGTGGGACGGGGCTATCAACCATTTGGATGTGCAGGCCCTTGCGCCTATCAGTCACCCAAGTGAAATGGGCGAGACACTTAACAAGCTACTAGAAAAATTAAGGCGTAAACAAAAATACAGAAACTTGTTTTTTAAAGCTTACCATGACTCCAGCATTACTGGCGAGCAAACCTTAAAAGCCATTTCACAATTCATGCTCACCTTGGTGAGTTCGAATTCAAAATACGACAGTGTTAAAAGACAACAATCGCAATTTACAGCACAAGAAAAAAGAGGGTATCAGCTTTTTAAAACCTTTTGTAACACTTGTCATACCGAGCCACTTTTTAGCACTTATGAATTTGCCAATATTGGATTACCCATTTCAAAAACATTAAATGATTCTGGTCGGTTGCGCATTACGCAAAAAGCGAACGATGCATTTAAATTTAAAATCCCATCATTGCGCAATGTAGAATTTTCTTATCCTTATATGCACGATGGTCGGTTTAAGAAATTATCAGACGTATTAAACCATTATACCAAAGGCATAAATTACTCAGAAACCTTGGCCCCGCAATTAGAAAAACCTATTGTACTTTCCTCGAATGAAAAAGTAGATTTGATTGCCTTTTTAATGACCCTTACAGACAAACATTTTTTATTCAATCCTCAATTCGGCTATCCCAAATAAATAAAATAAAATGGTGCGGGTTTTAACAAACATTGTCGTCTAATAAAAAATCAAACCAACTACAGCAACTCCAAATAATGAAAAAAATACAACTCACACTTGCGCTCACAATGTTTATTTTTACATTGAATGCACAAACGAATCCAGCCATATTAAATTGGCTTCAAAATACCACTGGTATTAAAGGTCGCCACTATGTAAAAAACAACGCAACCCCTTTTCAAGATACCGCATCTGCCAATGTTTTAAAAGTACAATATTCGAGCAGCTGGGTCTACATTAAAACACAAGGTGTACCTGCCTACATGACTGGTCCATTTTTAGATGGTAACCCTTCGTTGGCACAGCCACAAAACGCCATTTTTAAAGTGAGTTTAACACCTAAGGTCAATACAGGCCCATTGACAGCAACAAATGGTGGCAATATTGGTTTATTTATTAATGGAGTTGCCTTATTCGATTACAGAGATAATGTTTCTTGGAGCAATGCACAGCAAGCTTTGAAAGGCGGTCCATTAATGGGCATGGGCGATGGGATTTGGAACCGCGATGCAGTAGTGGGCGAAAAAGGTGGCTTCGATTGTTCTAAAGGACATCCAGCCATGGGCAATTACCACCACCATCAAAACCCGAGTGCCTTTAAACTCGACTTAAATATTATCTCAACCGTTTGTAGTTTATACGATGCTGATGGATTGTATAATATTGATAGCACGAAACATTCTCCATTGATTGGATTTGCCTATGATGGTTTCCCAATCTATGGTGCTTATGCCTATAAAAATGCGGATGGTACAGGTGGCATTGCAAGAATGAAATCGAGCTTTCGTTTAAGAAATATAACGGTTAGAAATAACTATTACAATGGATCTAGTGTAACTGCTGGACCCGCAGTGAGTGCTACATTTCCTTTGGGTTATTTTAGAGAAGATTACTATTATGATACCACCTCTGCCGCAACACCCGATTATTTAGATGAGCACAATGGTCGTATTTGTAAAACACCAGAGTATCCAAATGGTATCTATTGTTATTTTGCAACAGTTGATGCGAATTGGAATTCTGCTTATCCATATGTGGTGGGTCCTTATTTTTATGGTGTGAAAAATGCTACTAAAGTAGCAAATATTGCTGAGGCCGTAACAACTTACACCCCATCTACATCGGGCATTCAACCCTTAGGGGCCGATTTTAAAATAGAAGTATATCCAAATCCTGCGAGCGATTTAATTGCGATACAAGTGAATGATTTAAACAAAGAGAATTTGAAAATTAATTTATACGACATGTCAGGCAAATTAGTAGCTGCTACAGTGCTTTACCAAGGCAGTACCATTGCTTACTTTGAGACAGAAAAATTATATTCAGGCGAATATTTAATCACGTTAACCAATGGTGTTGATGTGATCCATAAAAAAGTTGTGATTATAAAATAGGATAGTCATCACATCCAATGAAACGCGTTAGAATTAATTTTTTGACGCGTTTTTTTTGCACTTTGAGAAGATATAGAATGACAAATTTAATTTATGACCCTAATCATTTTAAAAATACTAAATATTGAGGTAAATAAATAAAAGTCCTAAATTTGAATTCAATAATTACAAATGCAACATTCAACACATTACGGCACAGTAACCGAAGCCTTGACCGCCTTTAAACAACAAGGTTTTACAATTGATTTTAATATAGAAGCCAACTGCTTGGCATGTGGCGAAACGCGTTTTACAGCCGATGAATTTTCGATTGTAGATGTCTATCGCTACGAGGGCAATTCTGACCCTGCCGATGAAGCAACGGTGTACGCTATCGAATCGAAAACAGGCGTTAAAGGCGTATTGGTAACAGGCTACGGCATGTCTTCAGATAGTTTATCGGATGCGATTCTTCGCAAATTGCATTGATATTAGATAAAAAAAAATAGCTTTTAAAGCAACCTTAGAATAAATGCTAGACTAATTAATAAAAAAAATGAAAATAAAATTACTGTATTTATGCTGCTTATTTTTTACAAGTCGATTGTCATATGGGCAAACGAATATAAATGATAGTATATACATTGATGGGCGTTGGCGAACATTCTTAATTCACCTACCAAGCAATTTCAATTCATCAAAAACTTATCCATTATTATTGGCATTTCATGGCGGTGGACCATTAGGTTATCAATCCATTCAATTGCAGTCAAGGCTTACTCAAAAATCAGACTCTTCTGGTTTTATTTTAGTTTATCCTGACGGTGTAAAAATTTCGGGTAATAGAACATGGAATGCAGGAGGATGTTGCGCGCCTTCGACCACACTAAAAATAGATGACATAGGATTTGTAAATGCTTTGTTAAACAAATTATTTGCAAGTAAACCAATCGATACAACGCGTGTATATGCCACTGGATTTTCAAATGGCGCATTGTTATGTTATCGCATAGCGAATCAATTGGCAAACAGATTTGCAGCGATTGCGCCAGTTGCAGGTAATCTTATGTATTATCCTTGGAATCCAGCTAGGGCAATACCAATCATTAGTTTTCACTCTTATCTCGACCAAAACGTAAAATATTGGGGAGGGATTACAACTGGTTCAACTGGAACTTATTTTCCGCCTCAGGATAGTATTTTGAATTTGATAAGTTTGAATTATGTCTGTAAAAACAAAAAAGACACTTTATTCCATAATATAAAACAATATGATCATTTTAAATATTCAAATTGTGCTTGCAATGCTATAATCGAACAATACGTGAGTTATGATGGAGAACATTCTTGGCCGGGGGGTCTTTCCTCAGGAGGTGTAAATGTTAGCAATCAATTTAATGCAACCTATTTAATGTGGCAGTTTTTCCAAAAATATACCACTAAATGTCAAACAAGTAGTATTTCTAATATTGTTGAAAATAGTGCAATACAAGTATACCCTAATCCTATGCAAGGCAAGGTGTGTTTAAAAAATGCGATTGGAACAGAGATATTCGATTTATACAATTCCCAAGGCCAATTAATTTGGTCGGGTGAAAATATACAGGATAAAGATTTTTCTGATTTTAAAAACGGTCTTTACTTTTTAAAAATAGACAAGAAATTAATTAGACTGATTAAAACTGACTAATTTTTTTGCAAAATTTTGCGCAATATTAAGTTCGTGAATATCGCTATTGCCATCTTCGATTGCGGTCAACAAAATGCGATCTGAAGTTTTGGGATTAACATTTG
>CAJBKH010000363.1 GCA_903953615.1 uncultured Bacteroidota bacterium | reverse complement strand
GCCAAATGTTTTCACGAACATAGTTTAACAAAATTTAGTTTTTCAAAAGCAAATATAAGGGCATTGAATTAAAGGATTAAAAAAATATTTTGACTTTGCTGCAACGTTTTATGCTTTCAATACGTCTATAAGGTGTAGTAAATTTTCATAAAACGGGACAGGCATATTCTTAAATGGGTATGCCTGTTTTGTCTTTAACCTAACCTCATCTCTCTGTCCTGTGGGCTTATATTTTGATTATTTATAACGGTTTTAAATTATAAAATCATTAAATTTGCAACACAAAAATTTATACCCATGGCTTTTGATATAGAAATGATTAAAAGGGTTTACGCCAACATGCCTTCTCGCATTGAAGCCGCCCGCCAATTACTAAACAAACCACTTACTTTAACTGAAAAAATTCTTTATTCTCACTTATGGAGCGGTAACCCAACCCATACTTTTGAGAGAGGCAATAGTTATGTTGACTTTGCGCCAGATAGAGTGGCTATGCAAGATGCAACGGCTCAAATGGCCCTGTTGCAATTCATGCAAGCGGGTCGTCCGCAAGTGGCTGTGCCTTCAACAGTGCATTGCGATCACTTAATCAACGCTAAAGTTGGTGCAACACAAGATTTAGCATTTGCTAAAACAGAAAGCGAAGAAGTATTTAACTTCCTTTCTTCTGTTTCAAATAAATACGGTATTGGTTTTTGGAAACCAGGTGCAGGTATCATTCACCAAGTAGTTTTAGAAAACTACGCTTTCCCAGGTGGTATGATGATAGGTACCGATAGCCACACTGTGAACGCAGGTGGTTTAGGCATGGTAGCCATTGGTGTTGGTGGAGCCGATGCTTGCGATGTAATGGCAGGCTTACCTTGGGAACTAAAATTTCCAAAATTAATTGGTGTTAAATTAACCGGTAAATTAAATGGTTGGGCTTCTGCCAAAGATATCATTTTAAAAGTAGCAGGTATTCTTACTGTAAAAGGTGGAACGGGTGCTATTGTTGAATATTTTGGCGATGGTGCCATCAACCTAAGTTGTACTGGTAAAGGTACCATTTGTAACATGGGTGCCGAAATTGGTGCTACTACTTCTACTTTCGGATACGATGAAAGCATGGAGCGCTACTTGCGCAGCACCGATAGAGCGGATGTTGCCGATTTAGCAAATACTGTTAAAGAACATTTAACTGGCGACGCAGAAGTTTATGCCAACCCGAGCAACTACTTCGATCAAGTAATAGAAATCGATTTAAATACTTTAGAGCCTTATATCAACGGACCATTTTCTCCAGATTTAGCTACACCTATCAGCAAAATGAAAGAAGTGGCTGCTGCTAACGGATGGCCAATGAAAATTGAAGTCGGTTTAATTGGTTCATGTACCAATTCATCTTATGAAGATTTAACTCGTTCGGCTTCTGTGGTAACACAAGCTGCCGCTCAAAATTTAAAAGCGAAAGCAGAATTTACCATTACCCCTGGTTCTGAGCAAGTAAGATATACTGCCGAGAGAGATGGTGTACTAGGTACTTTCGATAAAATAGGTGGCGTGGTATTAGCCAATGCCTGCGGACCATGTATTGGTATGTGGAGCCGTATGGGTGCTGAGAAAAAAGAAAAAAATACCATCATTCACTCATTCAATAGAAACTTTGCTGCCCGTCAGGATGGTAATCCAAATACATATGCATTTGTTGCCTCTCCTGAGATTGTAACTGCAATGGCCATTGCCGGTGACTTAGGTTTTAATCCATTAACCGATACTTTGACCAACGAAAATGGTGAGCAAGTTAAATTAGCTGAGCCTTCTGGTTTGGAATTGCCTTCAAAAGGATTTGCTGTTGAAGATGCAGGTTTCCAAGCACCAGCTGCCGATGGATCCGCTGTTCAAATCTTAGTATCACCTACTTCAAGTCGTTTGCAATTATTAGAGCCATTCCAAGCATGGGAAGGCAGCGACTTAAAAGGATTGAAACTTTTAATCAAAGCAAAAGGTAAATGTACAACCGATCATATTTCAATGGCTGGTCCATGGCTTAAATTCCGTGGTCACTTAGATAATATTAGTAATAACATGTTAATCGGTGCGGTGAATTTCTTCAACGAAAAAACCAATACTGTAAAAAACCAATTAACTGGTCAGTATGATGAAGTACCTAAAGTACAACGCGCCTACAAAGCCGCTGGTATTGGAAGTATAGTGGTAGGTGACGAAAACTATGGTGAAGGTTCTTCAAGAGAGCACGCAGCCATGGAGCCGCGTTTCTTAGGTGTTAGAGTAGTATTAACGAAATCATTCGCTAGAATCCACGAAACCAACCTTAAAAAGCAAGGGATGTTAGGTTTAACATTTGCTAACAAAGCAGATTATGATTTAATCATGGAAGATGATTCTTTCAACTTATTAGGTTTAACAGACTTTACGCCAGGCAAACCATTGCGTTTGGTATTGAACCATAAGAATGGAACCACTGATACCATTAATTGCAACCACACTTATAACGCTCAACAAATTGAGTGGTTTAAAGCAGGTGGTGCTTTGAATATTATCAGAGCTGGTGTTAGTGCTTAATTAAAAATTAAATAATTAAAAAGGCTCCGAAATTCGGGGCCTTTTTTTGTGTTTCAAAATCTATTATCTAAATTGCGTGTATTCTAAAAAACGACTGTTTTAAAAATTACAATGACCGATCATAAAGGACATACCCCATCGCTGCAAGAAGTGCATGGTTCAGTTGATACGACTAAGAAAAAAGGCCGTAAGATTTTAGCGTTTTTAGGTCCTGCCTATTTAGTCAGTGTTGGTTATATGGATCCGGGCAATTGGGCCACCGACTTAGCAGGTGGTAGTCAGTTTGGATATTCACTGCTATGGGTGCTCTTAATGTCGAATTTGATTGCGCTTTTGTTGCAAAGTTTGAGTGCAAGATTAGGAATTGTAAGAGGTTTAGATTTGGCCCAAGCCTCGCGCGAGAACTATCCAAGATTCGTTAATATTAGTTTATACATACTTGCAGAAATTGCCATAGCAGCCTGCGATCTAGCCGAGGTCTTAGGGATGGCCATTGGCTTACAGTTACTATTTGGCATTACACTTACACAAGGTGTTTTAATAACAGTACTCGATACCTTCTTATTATTATTTTTATTGAATAAAGGCATTCGCAAAATGGAGGCTTTTATTATGTCTTTGGTAGTTATTATTGGCGCTGCTTTCTTAACTGAAATCTTTTTAGCAAAACCCGATATGGGCGAGTTGTTGGTGGGCTTTATACCAAGCATGCCAAGCGACACAGCGCTTTATATTGCAATCGGTATCATTGGAGCAACCGTAATGCCACACAACCTTTACTTGCATTCATCTTTGGTGCAAACCCGCTATTTCGAAAAGACAGATGCGGCCAAAAAGAAAGCTATAAAATTCAATATCATTGATTCAACCATCGCCCTCAATTTTGCCTTTTTTGTAAATGCAGCCATCCTCATTTTAGCGGCCACCGTTTTCTTTAAAAATGGACTATTTGAGGTAGCACAAATTCAAGATGCGCATAAACTTTTAGCGCCTATGTTGGGCACTAAATTGGCCCCCAT
Organism: uncultured Bacteroidota bacterium; assembly: GCA_903953615.1. Lineage (GTDB taxonomy): Bacteria > Bacteroidota > Bacteroidia > NS11-12g > UBA955 > JABMMZ01. Next base: position 326 of record CAJBKH010000363.1, on the reverse strand, counting down.
TTTATTTGCAGTTGCATTAATAGCAGCAGGACAAAGTTCTACCATTACTGGTACTTTGGCTGGTCAAATTGTAATGGAAGGCTACTTGAATTTAAGAATCCAACCTTGGATAAGAAGAATCATTACCCGCCTAATCGCTATAGTTCCAGCCTTAATTACCATTCAAATTATGGGTGAAAGAGGAGCTGGGCAATTGCTTATATTCAGTCAAGTTATTCTTAGTATGCAATTGGGTTTTGCCATTATTCCATTGATTCATTTTGTGAGCGATAAAAAGAAAATGGGCACCTTTAGTATTGGCTTACCCGTTAAAATCTTGGCTTGGT
>CAJBKH010000362.1 GCA_903953615.1 uncultured Bacteroidota bacterium | reverse complement strand
TAGGACATTCGGATAAAATGATAGATAGTAGAAAATACACCAATGAGCATAAATACAAGTAGCACCTTCTTTCTGTTCTTGAATACCTGACTAAAGATGCCGCTAGATAAATCGCCTGAAGCGATTCCAATTTGAAATAATATAAAACAAGTAGATAATTTTAACCCATCAATGTGATGCATTGCAGCCAACTCTGGGGAAAGGGTAATGAGCAGACCAACACTATACCAGATAGGTACGCCCATTAAAATACACGCCAAATAGCGCACTGATCTTTGACGAGAAGAAAATAAAAACCTAAAAGACCCTCTAGGCGTATCGTCATTTTTACCTAGAAGATACATGTTGGATTCAAGGGAACGAACCCGCATGACCAAAACTAACAATCCAGCCACACCTGCCCCAAAAAAAGCCTGTCGCCAGGGCAAAAAGTTACCGGCCAAACCGGCAGCAACAGCCCCTAGCGCCCCCAAAGTAGCGACTAGAATGGTGCCATAACCTCTCTTCTCAGCTGACATGCTTTCGGCAACGAGTGTTATGCCTGAGCCTAGTTCACCGGCCAATCCAACACCCGCTAAAAAACGTATCAGTGCGTAAGTATTAATATCATGTACAAAAGCATTGGCAATATTCGCTAAAGAATATAAAAGTATAGAACCATATAAAGCAATCATACGCCCCTTTTTATCAGCTAGAATACCGGTTATAATTCCACCGACAATCATCCCACCCATTTGCATAGCTAAGAGCATTTCGCCGGTTGATGCAGACTCGGCAGTTGTTAAACCAAGGTCTTTTAACGAAGGAATTCTATATACATTAAAAAGAAAGAGATCAAATGCATCAATAAAAAACCCTATGCCAGCTGCTAATACAGCGATGTTGAATGGCGACTTATAAAACGTATTATTTATGCTCATTTTGCGGCTATTCAATAGCCATTGTATTTACCTTTTAAAAACAATTCAATACGCTTTTCGCATCGAAGAAATGTCTTGCAAGCTAGGCTACGATTTTAAGCATTATATTTTATTTAATCATTAATTAATCTAGAATTTTATTCCTTTCCACACTTGCATTACAAGAATGGCAAATTCAATGCAAAAGACGTCTGTAATAAAAAGTTAACTAGAGCTTATAACACATCCAAACAATCTTCAATTTATACAAATCACAAAACCCCTATACAAGCGTAATTTGTATCTGTTGATAGATAAGTTTCTGTTTGGTCTTGCATGGTGGTTACTTGCCGATACAGAACTTTCCAAAGATGTTAATCAATATCTCTTGGCTGCTAATTTCGCCAGTTACCTCGCCTAAGGCGTTTAAAGCGCGTTTTATGTCCAATGCTAGCATATCGCTCGTTAAGCGATTGTTAAGCCCTTCAACAACAATGTGCAGGGCCTCGCGGGCATCATTCAATGCGATGTAATGTCGCAGGTTGGTTAAGATGGTTTGCCCTTCGCTTATTGCCCCATTTTTAATGGCGGCATGCAAAGCCGTTTTCAAAACAATCAATTCATTTTCACTCGCTTTATTGGCTTGAATGGAAAGGGTGTTTGAATACCCATCATTATTCAATGTATTCAATAAATTGATTTTAGCATCTTCACTAATTAAATCTGTTTTATTGGCCAATACCATTAAATGGATTTGTTGGTTCTTGGCCATTATCATTTCTAAATCCGCCTTTACTTCTTCATACGAAGTATCGTTTACATCAAAAATATAAATCACCACTTGGGCCTCTTCAATCTTTTTTAAAGCTTTTTCAATACCAATTTTTTCAATTGTATCCTGTGTTGCTCTTATACCTGCCGTATCAATAAATCGAAAAGGCAAGCCCTCAATATTTAAGACCTCCTCTACTGTATCGCGTGTGGTACCAGCAATATCAGAAACTATCGCTCTATCATCGTTTAACAATAAATTCAAGAGCGATGATTTCCCTGCATTGGGTCTACCAATAATGGCAACAGGAATACCATTCTTTATGGCATTGCCATATTTGAAAGATTGCACAATGGGATCGATGTGATGCAAGATCTGCTCAATCAATTTATTCAACTGCGACCGATCTGCAAACTCAACATCCTCTTCTCCAAAATCCAATTCCAATTCTATGAGCGAAGCAAAATTGAGCAATTGCTCGCGCAACATTTTTATATCTTCTGAAAGCCCACCTCTTATTTGCTTAATGGCTACTTCAGCCTGGGCTTTATTTTGAGCCGCTATTAAATCGCCTACAGCCTCAGCTTGGGCCAAGTCTAAGCGACCATGCATAAAAGCGCGCATGGTAAATTCGCCCGGCTGGGCAAGTCGAGCGCCATTTTGAATCAACAACTGCAAAATCCGACTTAAAATATATGGCGAACCATGGGCACTTATTTCAATACTATCTTCGGTTGTAAAACTGCGGGGCGATTTAAACACACTTAACATCACCTCATCTATTACTTCTTCACCATCAGTTATAAATCCGTAGTGGATAGTATGCGATTTAACCTGTGTAAGGTCTTTGGTTTTATAAATTGTATTACAGATTGAAAAAGCAGCTTTACCCGAAATACGAATAACGCCTATGGCCGAAACACCTTCGGAAGTGGCAATGGCGGCAATGGTATCTTCTGTATTGTATAAATTGGGTAACATGAGGTGCAAAATTAAGCGAAGCCACCCTTAAAAACATCAAACCCCGGATTTTTTAGGTCCGGGGCTTGAAAATTTAAGATTATTTAAAGTTATCTGATAATTTGAACTGTACCATTCAGTACTGGCTCATCTTTATCTTTTCCTTTGTATCTGTATTTCAAGAGGTAGAAGTAAGTACCATCAGGGCAATTAGCGCCTGTGTTGTTCACCTGTCCATTCCAATCTGTTTTGGCATCGGTAGATGAGAACACTTTCACACCCCAACGGTCGAAGATTACTAGGTCGTATTTGTCTTCACCTTTAATCTCGATGTTGAATACGTTGTTACCTGTTAAGCCTTCTCTATCTAATCCTGTAAATACGTCATTGTTACCGCCTGCAGGTGTAAACACGTTAGGTGGTCGAATAGACGCTTCGAATCTGTTCACTAAACGTTTACAGATGGTATCGCGACAACCGATGCTGTTTACAGCTTCTAAACACACCCAGTAAGCACCTTGAGAATCTCTAAAGTCGCGGCATGGCTTAGCAGCATTTGCACCTGTTGGGTCTGAAGCAAATCCTAATTGAATATCGAACGCGCGGGCCGAAGCTGGTGTTATCGCCATGATATCATCTTGGTTGTAGAAACTCCAGTTGTGGTTTACACTATTCGTAGATTTGTTTTCGAAACAGAATACTGGCGATGCGCTGGTATCGATATCGAAGTCGGCTTTAACAAGCGCCACAGTAATCTTCATACTGTCTTGGGCCGGACAAACCTTACCATTTTGTGTAATTACTGAGTTCTTATCACCCATGAATTTTACCGTATAGACACCTGGTGCGCTATAGCTTACGCTTCTGAATGTATCTGATAAAATAATGGTATCAGTTGCAGATAAGCCAAGGTTCCATTTGTATCTGGTATATTTTGCATATGGTATTACATTACCTGTTAACAATACTGGTTGATTTAAACAAACCGAAGTGTCTTTAGGCATTAATTTGACCGTATCATATTGGAATATATCAACATAGAATGGTTTCATTTGACCACCTGTTGTATCAGGCCACATCACGCTACATATTTTAACCGAACCATCTGGCATTCTTAATTGGAAAGCTTGTTGTAAGAATACATAGTATCTGCCAGCTTTAGTGTAAGCGTGTGTGATGGTATCATTTTTAGCAACACCCGATTTAATAATGGTATCATATTGGTTATCGTAAACATTGTCACCAAAATCCCATGTCCAAATACTGCTGTCAGCCAAGGCGTATTTACTTAAGTTGCTAAATATTGCTTTTTCGCCTACACAGTACTTTCTAGGAATAAAGGTATCAAATAGCGGCACAGGACCCGGTATGTATATTTTAAGTTTGAAAGTATCTGTACAACCCAAATAGGTATCTACAATTAAGGTTACTTCAAAGGTACCATTTCTTGTAAAGTCATGCGCAATATTTGGCGGCAATGATCCGAAGAACACGTTCTTAGCAGAACGGCTGCTATCGCCCCAGTTGATTCTCCATTTAACGATGTAATCACAAACGTCATACAATTTCCATTTACAAGGATCGTATACTGAAGATGAATCGAAGAATTCAACAATTGTTTTACACTCTGGACGGGTTTGACCTAAGTTAAAGTATGCTTTTGCAGCAGTAACATAGATGTCTTGCGGGAAGGTATCGCGACAACCGGTACTATCACCAGCTGCAGTTCTTACTTGGTAGTATCCACCAGTATCAGATAAGTAGTAAACAGTACCAGGCACAGTTAAACCACCCAATTGAACACAACGTGGGGAACCAGAGCCAATACCAGTTTGACCATAAGGGAATGGACCAAAGATGGTAGCAGGTAAACTAATATTATCATCCGCTTTACTTAAATCCCATTTGGTTTTAGCCTCTCTGTTTGGTTGGCCAGATTGACTAATTCTATCGCCCCAATAGTCGGTAGGATCTAATAGACAGTTACAGATATCTGGATAAGCGTGGAAGTAGTTGAATTGAGGACAAGCTTGAACTTTATCACCATGACAGATGATGGTATCGCTGTAGTTCAATAAACCATAGAAACCTACGATTACACGTTTAGCTGTACCACTTTGCATTGTACAATTTTCTGGTGCTCTACTTCTTAAACCAAAGTTAGCAATGAAGAAACCAGAGTATTGAGGAACGAAGCAATAAGCGTTATAAGTTTGACCATCATAACCTTTTACAGTTTTGATTGGCTGTATACTCGTATCTCTGAAGTGCAAGATATTTTTCTTATCAGCCACTTTGTAGAATCTAATGAATCTACCAAATCCAGTGGTATCTAAACAACCTCTTGAACCAGTGTAAGGCTTTTGGAAAGTACCTTGACCGTTCCATATAATTTCTGAAATTTGAGCAGGTGATAATTCATAAACATCAATATTGTTAGCCAATAAAATTTGTTTAATGATATCAAATACTGGGGTA
>CAJBKH010000361.1 GCA_903953615.1 uncultured Bacteroidota bacterium | reverse complement strand
TAAGTCTACTTTTTTTTACATTACTCTACAGTGTACTCACACAATTTTATGGTTTAGGTCAACTGCCCATCGTGCAGTGGGACGAGTCGCGCTTGGCGGTGAATGCGGCCGAAATGTACCAGTCGCACAACTACATCGTAACCACCTACGAACATCAACCCGATTTGTACAATACCAAACCACCTTTAATGATATGGTTACAGGTGTTGTCCATAAAGTGTTTTGGGCTCACTGAATGGGCCATTCGTTTTCCTTCGGCCTTGGCTGGTTTGTTGACCATTTGGTTGGTGGGACTCATCGTTTTCAGAAAAACGCAATCTGTTTTAAGTACTTGTTTGGCCCTGTTGATACTTACTACCAGCGATGGATTGATCCAATTGCATGGGAGCATGACAGGCGATTATGACGCCTTGTTGGTTTTCTTTTTATTAGCCGCTTTGTTCCAATGTTTACGTTATTTAGAAAATGGAAAGCAAAGTAATTTATTAGTATTTATATTTTTTGTGGCTGTTTCTATCATGACCAAAAGTGCAGCGGCTGTTTTGTTTTTTCCGGTTTATGGGTTTTGTTTTTTTTACATCAGCGGCTTCAAAAAAACAAAGTTTTTGATGGCTGCTATCTTGTTAGCGTTGTTGCCATTTTTAATCTTTATTACCTATCGCGAAAAGCTTGCGCCAGGCTATTTAGATGCGATGTGGCAAAATGATTTCGGAGGGCGCTTTGCCAATGGTAAAGATGGACATGAAGGTCCTTGGTATTATTATATAGAGCACTTGTTTACCTTTCGTTTCAATTGGTTTATTTGGTGTTTATTGCCTGCCATTGTTTGGGCATTTATCAAGCAAAATAAAACCATCATTTTGTACAGCAGTTCTATTCTAATTTATCTTTTATTGATTAGCATCGCTCAAACGAAATTGGAATGGTACGATATTCCACTCTTGCCTTTAATTACCATTGTTATTTCCTTAACGTGTTTCGATGTATTAACTGTCAATAAAAGTCATCTTGTTCAATGGAGTATTTATCTCATTATTGCTGTATGTTTGTCGCATAGTTTGTATCAAAAAATGATGTTCACCTCGCAGCGCAAAGGTTTAAGATTGGCCGCAGATCTTTATACCATAAGTGAAAAGATAAGGGTGTATAAGGGTCGACCTGATGTGTTGTACTATTACAGCGGCCCTTATGATGCGTGGAATTATTTTTACACCATAGTGAATCCCTTAGTGAAGCGGGTTGATTACCCCGACATTCAAGTGAATGATAGAATGGTAATTGTTCCTTCCTTTACCGATTCCATTCAAAAACAATACACTTACCAAACCTTAGATTCCAATTACTATGACCAAACCATCCGTATTACAGGAATTAAGAACCCTTAAACCACTGTTGTTGCCAGCGGCCATCATTTATGTGTTCACACTGTTTGTGTTGCCCTCTTTTGTGCACGAATGGGATGCGTATTGCTGGTACTCTTGGGCCAATCAACTGAAAGAAAAAGGATTGGTATCGGCTTATGAGGCCGGCAGTCAAATCAACTATTTGCCATTGTATACCTATGTTTTAAAATTGTTCTCTTACTTGTATGCTACGGATGATATGCAGGCCAATATTTACAAACTAAAAGCCATTACTTGGCTGTTTGATATTGCGACTATATTAATGCTGTGCAGCTTGGTAAAAAAGGAATCGAAACAATGGCGTTATTTTATTTTTGGCTTATTGAATGTTGGCTTTTTTTATAATACTATTGTCTGGAATCAAGTAGATGGTATCCTCACTTTTTTTGTGTTTGCTGCGTTCTTTTTTGCTTACCACAAAAATACTTTTGGTTCCTTGATTTTGTTTTTATTGGCATTGAATTTTAAACTGCAAGCCATTGTGTTTGCTCCAGTATTGGTGGCCCTTTGGTGGCCCGAGTTAACGCTAAAAAATACCATTCGGTATGTTTTTTCATTGGTATTCATTCAAGCACTTATCATACTGCCTTTTTTAATCAATGGCAATGCAAAAAACATTTTAAAAGTAGCTTTCGGCTCGGTCGATTATTTTCAATTCGTAAGCATGAATGCCTTTAATATTTGGCACTTGTTGTTGAATGGCGATTTAATGACAATGCCCGATAATACACCTGTCTTATTTGGGTATACGTATAAGTCGATTGGACTCGGTTTATTCAGCATTTGTTGTCTATTAATATGTGTGCCCTTATATCTCAGAATTTATAAAGCAAGACTTAGTAAGCAGGCCATCAACTTCGATTTAAAGTGGTTATTATTATCGATGGCTTTAATTTGTTACACGTTTTTCTTTTTCAATACACAGATGCACGAGCGTTACATTCATCCTGTCATTATCTTTTTAACCGCCTTGGCCTTCTTGTACAAACAATGGGGGGTATGGGTGTTGGTGAGTTTGAATTATGCCTTCAGTCTCGATTCAATTTGCAATTACTTTAAAATAAATCAGAACCATGTGTTCTTTTTCTATGCCGATTTTATGGCAGCCATTTACGCCATAGGATTGGTATGGCTATTTATACTTTGGTATAAAGCTTTACCTAATAGGGCATTTTATTTTAGAAGATTAGAACAAGCGTAGCTTATTGCCACTCTTCTTTGGTGTGTTGAATTTTTTCCCAAAGGGTATCCTTTAGTTTCTGAATGTTTAAACCTGAAACGCCCGAGATAAAAATTGGATTCAATGACTTCAAATCTTTTTTCATCAGGGTCATTAATTCATCATCTAGCATATCGCATTTGGTAATGGCTACCACGCGTTGCTTGTCTAATAATTCAGGATTGAACTGTTTCAATTCATTCAACAAAATTTTGTATTCTTTTTTAATGTCGGCTGCATCAGCAGGAATCAAAAATAACAACAAGGCATTTCTTTCTATGTGTTTTAAGAAACGGTGACCAAGGCCTTTGCCTTCGTGAGCACCTTCAATGATTCCAGGAATATCGGCCACTATAAAAGAACGGTAATCGCGGTATTCAACAATCCCTAAATTAGGCACAATGGTCGTAAAAGGATAATTTGCAATTTCAGGTTTAGCAGCAGAAATTACCGATAGCAAAGTGGATTTGCCAGCATTTGGAAATCCTACCAAGCCTACATCGGCCAATACTTTTAATTCGAAAATACACCAGCCTTCAATGCCTTCTTCACCTGGTTGGGCGTATGTTGGAGCGCGTTTGGTAGAGGTTTTAAAGTGTACGTTACCTAAACCACCTTTACCGCCTTTTCTCAATATTTTTTCTTCACCATCTTTGGTAATTTCAAATAATATTTCGCCTGTTTCGGCATCTTTTGCAACTGTGCCTAGTGGTACTTCAATGATTTCATTTTTACCCGAAGCACCTGTTGCTTGGGCTGATTCTCCAGGCTTTCCATCGGCTGCGTGCACATGCTTGCGGTATTTTAAGTGCATGAGGGTCCAGAGTTGAGCATTGCCTCTTAAGCGCACATCGCCACCTTTACCACCATCACCACCATCGGGACCACCATCGGGTAGGCCTTTGGCTCTGTGAAAATGCGGACTGCCTTTACCGCCCTTACCGCTGCGTATGAATATCTTTACGTAATCTATGAAATTTGAATCTGCCATTTTTTGATTGTTTATTTTAAATTATAAGAAAGGCCAAATGAAATATTTTTATTGATCATTGGTCCTCTATCTCTAACTAATGTGATAATTTTGTATGTTAATTCAAATTTTATTTGTTTTGAACCAAGTCCAATACCCGTTTGAAAATAATAGCCGGTATTGATGTTTTGAAGGCTACTTTTAATCGGCACTGCCATTCCGAAATTTTGAAAAAGATGGATTTTCTGATCAGTACTTAATAGCTTCACAGAAAAAAATATAGGCGCTTGGTATACACGGTTGTAGGCTTTTTGTTCACTTATATAATACATGGCATTTGACATGCCTGTGCCAATACCTACTCCAATATGTTTTATTCGATAATAAAATACATTTTGAATTTGGAATGAATACTGAACATTTGAATCTAAAGTTGGATGTTTTTGTAATCCATTAAATGAACTTGAGAGTCTTAAGTCATAACCGAAATTGGTACTTGTACTATCGGCTTTAAGTTCAATAAATCCCATTATAAACAGGGTGAATGCAAATCCAAATTTTAGAGTGCTAAGTTTTATCTTCATTTATTTTCTGATTATTGAATTAGCCTTAGTTAGAAAGAAGAGTTAAAAATAACCCTATGTTAAGATTGTTAATGAAAAGGGTTTTTCCTTGTGTTTGTGGTGCACTCAGAATTTTATAACTCAATTCCATTCGCAAACTTTTATAACCTACTTGAAATCCTGTGAGTAGGTAGGCGCCTGTGCCAATTGCATAATTGCTTTGAACGGGAACTAAAATACCAGCCTCCTCAATTAAGGATACAAATTGATTATCGGTAGCGATTCTCAAACTCATATACAAAGGCATTTGTAAAACCTTGTCGTGTTTTTTAATTTGCTCAAAATAGTAACGCGACATTTCAATCCCTGAGCCACCGCCCAAGTAGAAGTTTTTACTTAGTTGTTTATAGAAGGAAAGCGTGTAGCCCGCATTTGAATTCACGGTTGAATCTTTGTCATTGGATTGGTTAATATGACTAAAAAGTGCATCATTAACCCGAATACAAAGTTGACTCGCACACCCGCTGCTGTCATTTCCTTGCGCCATAATTGCTGACATGCTTGCAAAACTTATCAATAAACAAAAGATTAGTCGAGGCATAGCAATAATTAAATGGTTTAAATTATTAATTTTTTAATGACTCGCTTCGCCAATTATCGAACTCAAGCGACCAAATATTTCCTCTACAGTACCAACGCCATTAATCGCATGGTACTTGCCTTGTGCATTGTAAAACTCGGCAGCCACTGCGGTTTGTTCATTGTATACATTTATTCTGTTGCGAATAATGCTTTCGTCGGTATCATCGGCACGACCGCTGTCTTTGCCTCTTATTAACAAGCGTTTTACCAATTCATCTTCGCCTACTTCTAAAGCCAACATCAATGAAATAGCCGTTCCTTTTTTCTCAAGGAAGGCATCCAATGCTTGTGCTTGTGCAGTCGTTCTTGGAAAACCATCGAAAATAAAACCTTTGGCATCGGTGTATTTTTCAACCTCAGCCTCCAACATATTAATGGTTACTTCATCTGGTACAAGGTTGCCCTTGTCCATGTACGACTTGGCCAATTGCCCTAAAGCGGTTTCATTTTTAATATTGAATCTGAAGATATCACCTGTTGAAAGGTGTACCAATTGGTATTTGCTGACTAGGTTGGCAGATTGTGTGCCTTTGCCTGCGCCTGGAGGGCCGAATAAAACGATGTTTAACATTTTGTTATCCAATGATGATTATTGTATGAATTTACAAAAATACAACGAATCGATGATAGTTTGTAAAGAATACTGCATTAAACTATTATTTTTGCACCTTATCTATCAAAAATAAAGTGAAGAAAATCCTTATCGTAGTTGGTACACGCCCCAATTTCATCAAGGTTACCCGTTTTAAAAAAGTGGTGGCCCATTTTCCTGAGTTAGACATTAAATTTGTGCATACTGGTCAGCATTTCGATGAAAAAATGAGCAAAGTGTTTTTCGATCAGTTCGATTTACGTCCCGATTTTTTATTAAACATAGGTGCTGGCACTCCCAATACCCAAATGGCCAATGTGATGTTAGGCCTCGAGCGCGTTTGTGGCGAATACCAACCCGATTTATTAATGGTCGTAGGCGATGTGAACAGTACGTTTGCAGCTGCTTTGACAGGCAATAAAATGGGTATTAAAGTGGCGCATTTGGAAAGTGGTTTGAGAAGCGATGACCGCACGATGCCATAAGAAATTAACCGCTTTTTGAGCGATTAGATTTCTGATTTTTATTTTTTAACCGAGCAATGTGTTTTATACCATTTGAAAGCCCATGGTTTTGATGATAAAAAAGTATTTTTTG
>CAJBKH010000360.1 GCA_903953615.1 uncultured Bacteroidota bacterium | reverse complement strand
CCTGCCACTTATGGCGGTCGTTTATCTTCAACACTCGATGTTAGAATGAAAGAAGGCAATAGTAAAAGAACCGAAGTGAATGGCGGCATCGGTGTTATTTTTAGTCGTCTTTCAATTGAAGGGCCTATCCTTCCCAAACGTTTAAACAACAAAGCCTCGTATATCATTGCTGGAAGAAGAAGTTATATTGATGTATTGGCAAAACCATTTACTAAAAACAATGAAAATTTAAAAGATGCGATTTTTTACTTTTATGACTTTACTGCAAAAGTGAATTACACTTTTAATGCGAACAATAAATTATTTGTATCTGGTTATTTGGGTCGCGATGCTTTTGGTGTACCGAATGCTAAATTCGATTGGGGCAACACCACAGCCACTGTGCGTTGGAACCATTTATTTTCTAAAAAACTATTCACCAACTTTACAACCTACTACAGCAAATATGATTACAGTTTAGGATTTGGCAGTGATAACAGTTCATTCAGATGGAAATCAAACATCGTAAATTTCAGCGTTAAACCAGATTTCACGTATTATATCACACCAAAAAATACATTGAATTTTGGTGGTATTTCAACTTATTATATTTTCAGTCCAGGTAAAGCCACTTCTAAAGATTTAACATCAACAGTAGAATTTGGTTTACCCAAAAAATATGCGATGGAAAATGCGCTATTTATAGAAAACGAACAGAAGGTAAACGATAAATTAACCATACGTTATGGCATAAGAGTCTCTAACTTTAATTATTTAGGCAAAGGCAGTGCATTGCAATTGCAACGTGACATAGCGGGCAAACGCGCTGAAGTATTGGGAATCAAAACCTACGAAGACATGGATGTCATCAAATCCTATATTACACCTGAGCCGCGTTTCTCATTGAATTATAAATACAATAAATTAACTGCTTTAAAATTGAGCTACAACCGCATGGCGCAATATCTACATTTAATTTCTAATACAGCAGCTAGCGTTCCTCTCGATGTTTGGACACCAAGTACCAATAATATTAAACCTCAAATAGCCGACCAAGTGGCCATTGGTTATTTCAAAAACTTTGGCAAGAACATCGATTACGAAATTTCAATTGAATCGTATTACAAAGAAATGCAAAATCAAATCGACTATATCGATGGTGCCGATTTATTATTGAACTCACAATTAGAAGCCGATTTATTAAGTGGCAAAGGCCGTGCCTATGGTTTAGAAATTTACGCCAAGAAAAATGTAGGAAAATTAAATGGTTGGGTTTCTTATACGCTTGCTAAATCAGAAAGAAAAGTTGAGGGTATCAGTCAAAATGAATGGTATGCTAACCGTTTCGACCGTCGCCATAATCTTAATGTAACGGGCAGTTATGACATCAGCAAAAAATGGTCGGCCTCTGCAAGTTTTGTTTTTGGCACAGGAACACCGACTAACTTACCAAATACAAAATACAGTTTCCAAGGCATACAAGGCATTCCACAAAATGCTAGTGAATTGAGAAACAATGTGCGCATCAAACCTTTCCACCGCTTAGATTTATCGGCCACTTATATTTATAAAAAAACAGCCAAGTGGGAAAGCAGCTGGGTAGTTGGCGTATATAACGTGTACAAACGCAGAAATCCTTTTTCATATTATAGTCAACCGAACCCGGATAACAATTTTGAAACCCAATTGATTCGCTATTCTGTTATTGGTTCAATTGTCCCTTCAGTATCTTGGAACTTTAAATTTTAATCAACATGCAACTATTTAATCATATCTTTAAAAATACAAAAATTTCAATTCTTGCAATTGCTTTTCTTTCAGGCTTAACTGCTTGCGAAGACCCTATAGAACTGGATTTAGGAAAACCAGTTGAGCAGCTCGTAATCGACGCTGTGATTGACCAAACAGCCGATACCCAATACATTTATATTTCTAAATCTGTTGGCTATTTAAACAATGGCGTCGCGAAAGGTTATCAAATAGACACTGTTGGTATTTGGGATACTTCAAGTTTCACCTTTTATCCTTTTAAGTATGCTGGCAACGGAAAATATTTCTTTGTTCCGCCAAGTGCTAATACTTTTAAATTCGACAACGACTACCAATTAATTTGTAAGGATGGGGCGAATACCTATGTTTCTCAAAGCCGATTAAATTCACCAACGACCATCGATTCATTAACCTATAAGTATGAACCATTGGGATCGTTTGGTGGCAACAAAGGGAACTACATTACACTTTGGTCGAAGGATAAAGTGGGTAAAGGTGATTTTTATTGGTTGCGTTTATATAGAAACGATTCGATACAATTACAAGCAGGTGATATAAGAGTTGGTATCGATAATTCTGTATCGCAAGGTGGCGAAGGTGATGGCGATTTATTCATTGTGCCTTTGCGTGGCAATTTTACCAGTCGCCCTTGGAATACTGGAGAAACCGCGCGAGTAGAAGTGTTGACAATTACACCAGAAATGTACTTTTATTTAAATCTACTGACCACGCAATTGCAAAACACTGGATTGTTTGCGGTACCACCGAGCAATGTGCCTAGTAATATTATTTGTACCAATAATCCAGAGACCAAAGCCTTGGGATTCTTTTGCATGGTTGGAAAAGTAGAGAGTCCTATCCTATTGATTAAGTAAAGCATACATTCTTTTTTAATAAATTTACTTAAATATTTGTAGTTTTGTCTCTTGGTGAGAAAGCTATCCATTGTCATATTTTTTTGTTTCAGTTTGTCACAAGCAAGCGCACAATTTCAGCGTGGCTTTCAAATTAATTTATTACCTGGCTTTTTAATTGCACACCGTGAATACATGGCTGACATGGAGGCGCATACGTTGGGTTTCGAGGCCATCTACAGCAGTAATTTCACAGCATGGAAAGCAGTAGATTCGGCTTATAAAAATTTGCGATGGGGAACTGGATTTACATACTTTAATTTAGGCAATAGAGCTTTGAATGGCGATGTACTGGCTTGGCATATTCATGTTGAAGCCAATTTAAAGAACAGAAATAATTTCCAAAGCACTTTGCGTTTCGGATCTGGTATTGGATTTTTAACAAAGCCCTACGATTTACAAACGAACAGAAAAAACAAAGCCATTGGGTCCAATTTCAATGGCAATATACAATTAATGTACAAGGCCTATTTTAAAGTATCTCCAAACAATTCTTTGATACTTGGTACGGGCATTACCCATTATAGCAATGGCAATTTTAAACGTCCGAATTTAGGCATCAACATTGCCCATTTAAATTTAGGATGGTACCATAATCTACAAAGTATTGATCAACCGAAATTCAAACCATTGCCTAGGTTATTTCCGAAGAATGGATTTGAAATCAATGCTGGCTTTGCCAATAAACAAATAGCGGTTGCAGACACTAGAAGGTTTACCATTTTATCAAGTAGTTTATTGTATTATTTCCAACACAACAAAACCCGCAATTGGCGCGTGGGCACCGAGTTTTTCTTTGATAAAACCTATCCATATGAATTATTTCATCCAGAAAAGTTGGAAAATGTCAAATTGGCTAAAATGACCGAGGTAGCCGTAAAGATTGGACATGAATTCGTTTTTGGGAGACTGGCCATCGTATCAGATTTGGGCACCTATGTCTACCGACCGAATCAATATAAAAAACGCGTTTATTTTGCGATTGGCTTCAATTATTTTTTCAATAAAGGCATTGTTGCACAAACACGATTAAAGTCGCACATGGCCGTGGCAGATTTCTTTTATTGGAGCGGTGGCTACCGTTTTTCAGATGAATTTTTACATAAAAAATGAAGCCAATCATTTACATATTGAGTTTGGTTGTTTTAGTGGGTGCTTGTAAAAGGGCCGATGATTTGGTGACCTCTTATGGCAAGGAAGTTGAGCAAACGCGACAAGTTGGAAATTTCAGAGCCATCTCTGCTGGCGAAAAATTTGACATTGTTTTAATACAAGATTCTGCCTTGGCAGGTACTGTAAAAATGACCGCGGGCAGTCATGTAATTGATGGCTATGTGAGCGAAGTTAGAAACGGTGTTTTGGTTTTAGAAAACATTAATAAGTATAATTGGGTGCGCAAATTAAAGGTTCGACAAAAAGCCACCATTTATTTTAAAAAATTAGATAGCTTATCTGTTCGCGGTTCGGCCAAGTTTACAAGTGCAAGTGCCATTATCCAACAAAATGAATTGAAGATTATACACAATGGATTGGAGGACTTAGAGTTGACCATCTTTACCAACGATATCAATGTGAGGGGCGATAATACTGGCGGTATTATATTACACGGTAAATGCAATATCTACCGCGGAAATGCCGATGATATTAGTTTTGTAGACAACCGCGACTTAATTACCGATGATACTTATTTCAATAGCTTTAGTCAGGAAGACAGTTATGTAAATGCAAAGAATATTTTAGGATTGAAAGTGTTTGGCAATGGTAATATTTACTATTTCAATACACCTTCTAATACGGGTTCGTTCGAGCGCTTTGGCAAGGGCGATATCATAAAGAAGTAACTCCTTGAAAAAACAAGGTACAAAAAAACACGATTCAAATGAATCGTGTTTTATAATTAAAATTGGTTTTGATTAATATCTTTTGTTGTAACCACCAGAGTTTCCTCCACCGCCGTTACCACCACGGTTAAAACCACCACCACCACGGTTTCCACCATTGTCTTCTCTTGGGCGTGCTTCGTTTACAACTAGCGCTCTTTCCATAAATTCTTTCTCATGTAAAGCAGCAATGGCAGCGTTTGCAGCTGAATCATCACTCATTTCTACAATCGCAAATCCGCGTGAACGGTTTGTGAATTTGTCTTTAATAATTCTTGCTGAGCTCACTTCACCATACTGAGTGAAAAGGTTTTCGACATCTTGCTCGCTCGCTTTGAAGCTAAGATTACCTACGTAAATGTTCATTATATCTAAATTTGTTTAAATCGTAATCCGTTATAAATAATGGAATACTGAACAAAGATAAACTATTATTATATAAAAAAAAAATATTTGTCTGTAGCTTTATTTTACTTACTTTTGCAACTCTTTAAAAAAGAGGGCCCGTAGCTTAATTGGATAGAGCACCTGACTACGGATCAGGAGGTT
>CAJBKH010000359.1 GCA_903953615.1 uncultured Bacteroidota bacterium | reverse complement strand
GTTCGGCTATAATACATGGTTTATTAATGTTCTGAATAAATTACTTATGTTTGTTGGAAATAATTCGCTGTTAATTTGCGCTTGTACAACCACTATAGGAAAGATAGGCGAAAGTTTATAGCGTGTATGGGTAAGTTATAGTCAAGCGTAAAAGAAAGTCTGTCGTTTACAAACTCATCGAAAACAATATACCCTACAAAAAAATATCTTTAAAAATTTACAAATAAGTTCTATATGAAAAAAACAATTCGCTTCGTAATAATTCCCAAAGTAGCACATCCATGGTTTGAAGAGGTACATCAAGGTGCTAAGGCTCAAGCTAAAATTCTAGGCCGTGAACTTGATGTAAACATTGTGGTTGAATATATGCCTCCGTCCTTTGCCGACCCTGAGGAGCAAAAATCAATTCTTGAAAAAGCGCTTATTACTCGCCCCCAAGGTATTGCATTAGATCCAGTGGATTCAATTGGTAATATGGAAGTGATTAACAATATAAGAAAGCAAGGTGTTCCGCTGGTTCTCTTTGATTCTTTGTCCTATGACAATAGCATTACCAGCATCGGAACCAACTTTGCTCAGCAAGGAATATTAGCCGCAGAACGATTGCTTTCATTAATTAACCATACAGGAAAAGTGGCTATTATGCAGGGATATCCTTCTGCACCCAATCACAAAGAAAGATATGAATCGCAGATAAGTATTTTGAGAAAGTATCCGAATGTTACCATTATTGATGGAGGCATTGATAATGACGATTTAGAAACAGCTTATGATCAAGCTGCTGCTGTTCTAGCTTCCAATCCTGATCTAAACGGTTATTTGTGCTGTGACGCTTCAGGCCCGATAGGAATAGCAAGGGCTATCAAAGCTGCAGGAAAAACAGGTAAAATAAAAATAGTTGCTATGGATGGAATAATGCCCATTCTTAATGCCATTAAAGAAGGGGTGATTGATTCATCTTCTGCAAGTAATCCTAAAATGCAAGGATCCATGTCAATCCTGATGCTTTGGCAGGCAACTCTGGGTATTTCCACACCTCCTTTAATCGATACCGGTGTGGTATTAATAACACAGCAAAATATTGACAGCTATCCGGCTGAAACAGATTAATTAAATTATTGTAACATTCGAAAATTAGTATTAACAGACAAATAATAAATAATACTGCCCCATTCTGAAAAAAAACGCCTGCCTATAACAGCGGTTTGGCAAAAGTGGCGGTTCAGTGCTCCGCAGAGACATTTGTGATGAAAGAAAGTTCAGTTCTCTGCATCAATCCCGAAGCTTCTGGATTTTGAAAATCGCCACCTTCGCCAAGCCCTCGGAACCTTATCTTCACTATCCCGTAGGGATATGATGTCTGTTGAAAATTTGCATCCACTGTTTTATTATCCCGTAGGGATTATACATGATGGCGTATAAATCCATTAGTGGCTAGCGGTCATGGCGTATGCATGTTTTATTGACAGGTCTCATACTACATTCAACCGCCTTCGGGATTGCTTTTTCTACCGGTATTGGGTTATTAGGGGCATGGATTTCCCTTAATAACTAATAACCATTAACTAATAAGT
>CAJBKH010000358.1 GCA_903953615.1 uncultured Bacteroidota bacterium | reverse complement strand
TTAAACTTGAAGCATCGCTTAAATCAATTAAATGGTAAGCGTTCTCACTATATACTTCTACATTGTTTTGAAATAATCTGATGTCAGAAACATAATAGCACAAGGAATGAATTACCATACTATCCTTTTGATTGAATACGAAACCCGAATCGAGTTGAAGCATTTTACCATCTCCAATAGTGTGAAAAAAATGAAGCTTTAAACCGCCTTTGTTTTGTGCGGTAAGATTAAGTGAGAAAAATAGAATGGCAACTATATGTAAATATCTCACCATTATTGCGGTCCTTGTGGCCTTGGCATGGGTTTAAAATAATCGCGAATTTCTAGCATCAGCGATTCGAATTTTTCAAGTTGTGCAGGGGTGCATAATTTTTTTAATTCGGTCGCTTGTTCAATTCGCAACAATTCCATTTGATGCACACTTTGAGAAACGCTCAATGCAACTGCTCTCAATAGGCTATCGTTTGTATTTTTGTTGAACATCAATTCATTCATCGAGTCGCGCTGACTGCGAATCAATTCATGAACATTTCTTTCTTTCTTAAAATAGGTATTGCGCAAATCATTGAATTGCGTGACTTGGGTTTCACTTAGCTTGAGTTCTTTTTCAATGATACCAGATACTTCTCTAAAGTTTTCTCTATCGCGATGGGGTGGTGGACCTGGAGGGCCATGGCGCAAATCTTTCAGCAGCATGATGCTGATAACAGCAATGTTCAATATGGCCAATACAAAGACCAAACGAACCAATAGTTTTTTTTGAGCAAAGATGTCCATGGTTTAATTTGTACTAGTAGTATTTTGAATGAGCAGTTCGTTTGAGATCGTTGTAAATTCAGTGCTTCTACTTACATCGGTTGTAGTTTGCTTAGTAAAAGTTTTGATACAAAATCCAATGTTAAGCAATATAAACAATAGTGCGATGATGCCTATTTTTTTTGAAGTAATGCCAACACTGGTTTGTTGAGATGAATTGGAAATTTTTTGCATTAAATGGGCATTCCAAGTTGCGTTGGGAATTTCACCAATGCTTTCTTCAAATTGGGTTAAGAGTTGTTCTGCTTTTAAATTAAAATCAGCGTCTTTCATTTTTGTAATCTATTAGTTAGAAGATAATTATTATTGATTCTGGCATTATTCATCATTTTTTTTCAAAATATTTTTTATCACTTCACCAGTCTGTTTCTTGCCGCGGTATATCAGCGATTCAACAGCCACAGTCGTTGTATTCATTATTTCAGCAATTTCAGGATTGGTATAACCTTCGATTTTACTTAGTGTAAAGGCAATTCTTTGATTGTCAGGCAAAGTATTCAGGGCCGCCATCACCAATTGAAAAGTTTCGTTTTCTTCTGTTTTTTTATCTGGTCGACTGCCCCCGCCAAGCCAATTGGCGACATCCTCTAAATGCAATAATTTACCAACCGAACTAATGCGCTTTTTGCGGTTGCGCTTTTTAAGTTCATCTAAACACTTGGTAACTGCAATGCGATAAATCCAAGTCGATAATTTGGATTGTCCTTTAAAACCCTTAATCGATTGATATACTTCAATAAAAACCTCTTGTGAAATATCCTCTGCATCGGCTTGGTCGAGCAAAAACCGAAAACAGGTTTGCAATACTTGAGCACTGTATGTATGCACCAAAGTTCCAAATGCTGCTTGGTCACCTTTTTTTAATAAGGCTAAAAAATGGGCTTCGTTAATTGACATGCAATGCGTCTGGAAAATAAATTAGAATTAACTAAGATGCGGCAAACATACAAAAACTAACAACATAGTTAATAGATTGTTTAAACTTTGTTTTATTTGGCATGATTGAAGTCATTGTTTGTTTTGACCCAAGTCATATTCCTTAGTACTTGTATATTTTAGTTTTGTGATATAAAATAACCCATCATATGCAAACATCTATTAAAACTTTATTTGACCTGTCTGGTAAAACTGCGATTGTAACTGGTGGTGCCATGGGCATTGGTAGTGGTATCGCAAAACGCTTAGCCGAGGCCGGTGCAAATGTATTAATAGTCGATATCGTTGAAAAGGAGGAAGCCTTAGAAACAATGAACGAAATTTACGAGATTGGCGGGAAGGTGGAATACCTACAGGCAGATATTGCCAAAACTTCGAATGTCGATGCCATCATAGAAAAAGCAATTATGGTTTTTGGTGACATTCATATTCTCGTTAACAATGCGGGCATATTTAAATATTTGCCCGTAACCAATTTAACTGAAGAATTGTGGGATCGCACCATGAATATTAATTTAAAGGCACCGGCTTTTCTTTCGAAAGCGGTTGTTAATTTCATGATAGCAAAAAAACATGGTGGTAGAATTATCAATATTTCTTCAATAGATAGTTTAAAGCCGAGCGGTAATTTGGCGACTTACGATGCTTCGAAAGGTGGTGTTAGAATGCTAACAAGATCGTTTGCGAAAGAAGTTGGTAAATATGGTATTACTGTGAATGATATAGCGCCAGGAGGTGTTAATACCCCGGGTGCGGCAAAAATAATGGGCGATCAAGCAAGCCAAGAACAAATGGATGCGATGAAAGCTGGCATGGAACAATTTGTAAAGTCTTTGCCTCTGCAAAGAATGGGCGAACCCGAAGACATTGCCAATGCTACTTTGTTTTTAGCAAGCAATGCTTCTGCCTATATCACTGGCACAACCTTGGTGGTTGATGGCGGTCTTTTATTAATTTAGATACTGCTGTATGTTAAACTAAAAAGCACCTAGCTTTAATGAAGGGTGCTCTTTAAGATATTAATTTTAATCAATAATTATTGCGCGTTTTTTACTATCGCTTTCTTTAAGAAATAAAGTAAGTAGAATACAATGGTTAAATGCATGACATCTAAACCCAATGCAAAACCTGTGCT
>CAJBKH010000357.1 GCA_903953615.1 uncultured Bacteroidota bacterium | reverse complement strand
TCTAATGGTTGTACTTCTGAGTTGGTATCTGACAAAGGTTTGGTATTTACCAATCACCACTGCGGTTACGATGCGATTGCTACCCTTAGTACCCCACAAGACAATATTCTTGACAATGGTTTTTGGGCAAAATCAATGGCAGAAGAGAGAGCAGCACCAGGTGTAACCTTTGCATTGGTTAACAGAATTGATGATATTACCAACGAAGTGTTTGATTCAATTAAAGGCATGGATGTGAAACAAAGAAATGCCAACTTGCCGCGTATTTTCAAAAATATTTCTGAAAGAGCTTCTAAAGGAACCCACTACGAAGCACAATGTAGAGAGATGTTCAAAGGCAATGCTTACTACTTATTTATCTTCGAAAAATTCACTGACGTTAGATTGGTAGGTACACCGCCGCAAAACATTGGTAAATTTGGTGGCGAAACAGACAATTGGATGTGGCCACGTCACACTGGCGATTTTAGTGTGTTTAGAGTTTACGCTAACAAAGACAACAAGCCTTCAAAATACAGCGTAGAAAATGTGCCTTATACCCCTAAGAAACACATACAAGTTACTACCGCTGGTGTTAAAAAAGGTGATTATGCAATGATCATGGGTTTCCCTGGAAGAACCAACCGTTATGAATTTTCTCAAGGTGTTCAAATTGCAACTGATATTGTTGATCCTAGCATCGTAAAACTAAGAGACATTAAATTAAATGCATGGATTGTTGAGATGGATAAAAGTGTTGACATTCGTTTAAAGTTATCATCTGACAAAGCAAGCATTGCTAACTATTGGAAATTCTATAGAGGCGAAAGCGAGCAATTGAAAAACAACAAAGTATTTGATATTAAAAAAACACAAGAAACCGCTTTTGCTAAGTGGGCTGCTAATAATGCTGAGTTCAAAGACGTATTGCCATCAGTTGAGAAAGTATTTGCTGCTTACAAACCTTATGCAGCGCAAAGAACATTCTTGAACGAAGGTATCTTATCTCCTTTTGCAGCGAAGTTCGCTAACATGGGTATGATGCTTGAGCCAAGCTTGTTGAAAAACGATTCAGCAGGTATTGCCAGCATGGCTAAAAATGTATTGGAAGCCATGGAAGAAATGCCATACGACATGCAGATTGTACGTGCTGATAAAAGAATTTTTGATAGCTCATTGGTTTACTATTACCAATCGGTTTCTGCCGATATGCAACCAAAATTAATGAAAGATATTATTGCAAAATACGATGCTTCAAATCCTGTGAATGCCATTAAACTGTATAGCAATTATGTGTTTGGCGCAAGTATTTTTACAGATAAAAACATGGCGAAAGCTTGGTTGCAAAATCCGCGTTTAAACATTCTTCAAAACGATCCAATGTATTTGCATTTAAAAGCATTTAAAGACCATTATAATTCTAATTTCAAACCAAAAGTTGATGAGTTTAATGCGCAGATTGTTGAGTTGGGTAGACTTTATATCAAAGGATTAATGTTGATGAATCCGAAAACAAAATACTATCCTGATGCCAATTCATCGATTCGTTTAACTTATGGTCAGGTAGAATCTTACATGAAGTATCCAATGATCACTTATTTAGATGAAGTGGTTCAGAAGAATGCACTTAACAAAGGCAATGTCGAGTTCGATGTGCCTTCTAAACTAATTGATTTACATAAAGCAAAAGATTATGGCAATTACGCTGATAAAACAGGAAAATTACCAGTTTGTTTCCTAACCAATAATGACATTACTGGTGGTAACAGCGGTAGTGGTGTGTTAGATGGTCAAGGTCGTTTAATTGGCTTGGCCTTCGATGGTAACTGGGAGGCAATGAGTGGTAATATTAGCTACGATAAAGCCAAACAAAGAACCATCTGTTTAGATGTTCGTTACTTGTTATGGTTAATTGAAAAATTTGGTGGAGCAACCAATATAATCGAAGAGTTAAAGTTAGTTAAATAACTTAATGTCAATAGCATAAAAGAAACCCCGGCTTAGGTCGGGGTTTTTTGTTCCCATTCAGATATAAAAAATTCCCGTTCAGCTTTTTTGAACTATGATTTTATATTAAAGTCATTTACTATTGTATCTAACTATATAAACTTTATATTAATTCTTAATTAATTTAACCATGGCACTACAAGAAAAAAACAACGACATCGTAGGATTCTCCGCACTAATCTGTTTGGTATTAGTTGGTTTTAAACTCGCTGGGAGTGTTA
Organism: uncultured Bacteroidota bacterium; assembly: GCA_903953615.1. Lineage (GTDB taxonomy): Bacteria > Bacteroidota > Bacteroidia > NS11-12g > UBA955 > JABMMZ01. The sequence continues at coordinate 3,168 of CAJBKH010000357.1, read as the reverse complement.
TTGCGGTTAATTGGTCGTGGTGGTGGGTGTTTTCTCCAATATGGATTTATGCTATTTTAAGTGTTGTTTTTTACGCCATCGCTGTTTTTCAAAAGTATGGCAAACACATTTCAACCCCGTCTGCTAGAATTGATCAAAACGCACTTAATCTGCGCAAACGCTTATAATTTACTTATTTAAAATGCTAAGCATTTTAATCATAGAAATTTAAACCTCAGAAATGAGGTTTTTTTATGCTTGTTTAACACGCTTTTTATCCCATTCGGCCATTTTGTTGTCATTGAAATTCGTTGAAACACATATCATTGCATTACACATACACTTATAAACTACCATGGTTAACAATAAACAAAATAAAGATACCCTCGGATTTTTACTCATGTTGTTCTTGGTGCTAATTGGTTTTAAAATGTCTGGGAGTGTAATTACAGAAAATTGGCTGTGGTGGGTTGTAATATTTGCGCTTTTTGTTTATCTCGTTTGCAATTTTGCAGCTCTCAATAAAATGCAAAATCACCAAGCTCTCTATAAGGAGACAAGTAAGCACTAATTCATTTAAATTTTATTGATAAAATTTGACAATTTCATGATAATTGTCACAACAAATATTTCGGCAATCTCGAGTTTTTTTAGTGATATTTGCAATTGTTAAATTTATTTATTATCAACTTCTTAAACGTATTTAATTTCAACGCCCAATGAAAAAGGTCTATTTACTAAGCATTACATTTTTCTTAATATTAATCTCTTTCCAAAGTTGCTATAAAGACAAAGCACAAAAATTGTATCCAACTGTTGCTGCATGTGATACCGCGACCATTACCTACACCAATAATGTTAAGTCGATTTTAGATGCCAACTGTGTGAATGCAGGTTGTCATAACAATAACAATCCAAGTGGCGGCTATTTGCTAGATAACTACAACAATACCCTGTTAGCAATCCCAAACAATAAATTAATCAATGCGCTTAAGTATGTAAGTGGTGGTTCTAAAAATATGCCCCCTTCTGGAAAAATAAGCGATTGTGAAATCAACAAAATTCAAGCTTGGATTAACCAAGGTGCAAAAAACTAAAACAATGAAAAAAAAATTAGCCATCGCACTTTCCTTAATAATTATTTTAGGAATAGCATCCCTCATCTATATTAAATACGCCTACTTTACCAATAGGCATAATGACCCACTTCAATCAAAAGACAAAATATACATAACTGCCCCACAATTGTTTGCATTGTACAGCCAATTTGAAGACAGTGCCAATCACAAATACAACGATAGTGTAATTAGTGTAACTGGTGCTATTCAAAGTATCGAATTGAATGGCGATCGCTATACAGTAGCGCTTAATTCAAATGATAGCAATGGTGCAGTGCTCTGCGAAATGGACATGCTTGAAAATGAAAAAATCAGAAAACTTAAAAGTGGTCAGCAAATAAATTTAGTTGGTTACTGTAATGGTATCCTTTTAGACGTTCAACTCGACCGATGTAAATTGGCAGAATAATTGTAATACCTATTTCAATAAAATAACAAATCATATGAGAAACAAAATATATTTAACCCTACTAGTTGCATTTACATTAACGAATTTAAAGGCACAACAATACATAACTAAAACTGGTATTGTAAAATTCTTTTCACATACAACACTCGAAGACATTAAAGCAGAAAATAGAAAAGTGGTAAGTGTACTCGACAGCAAAACTGGTGTTATGGAGTTTACCATGTTGATGAAGGGTTTCGATTTTCCAAACCAATTAATGGAAGATCACTTCAACGAAAGCTATGCAGAGAGTAGCAAATTTCCAAAAGCGGGTTTCAAAGGTACCATCACCGATATCTCTAAAGTTAATTTTTCAAAAGATGGCACTTACACAGTCAATTATACAGGAAAAATGACCTTGAAAGATGTAACAAAGGACATTACTGGAACCGCTACAATCGTTGTTAAAGGTGGCAACGCAACTGCAACTTCAAAAATTAAAGTTAAACCAAGCGATTACAATTTTAAAATTCCTGCAACCGCAGTTGGAAAAATTTCTGACGAAATGGATGTAGACATAATCATGGATTACAAGAAAAAATGAGACTAGCAACTACTGTATTACTTAGTATTTTTTGGGTCAACGCCATGGCCCAAACAGACAGCACCAAATTGATGCCTGTTCAAATGTCTGATACCCCAGGCTATCAAGCGGATACTTCTAAAAGTCTGCTAGATGGATTAACCCTTGATGAAGGGCCGGATTTTGAACAAAACACCTTTAAAGGAACAAGAGTTATTAATTCGCAAAGCATCGAAATGTTAGGCAAAGCCAATATGGATTATCGCATCTCTCACCGTTTTGGAACACTTAATACAGGTGCTTATAATTTGTATGGTTTAGACCAAGCCTTCCAAAGAATGAGTTTTACTTTTGGTTTGTCCGATTTGTTAAATATTGAAGTTGGCAGAAGTTCAGTAAACAAGGTATACGATGCAACTGTAAAATATAAAATGATGCGCCAAGCCAAAGGGGATAAAAAACGCCCATTGAGTATTGTATATATTGGTAACATGGCCATTCAAACACTTAAAAATACCAATCCGAGTTTCGACCCATATTACTTTACACACCGTTTGTATTATACCCATCAATTACTGGTGGCGAAAAAATTCAATGAAAATTTGTCGATTCAATTAATGCCTACCATTGTGCATCGCAATTTTATTGATTCAGTAAAATACAAAAATACAGTACTAAGCATGGGAATTGCTGGTCGTTATAAATTAACCAGAAAATTAGCATTGACTGGTGAATACTTTTGCGTATTGCCAAATCAAATCTCTCCATACTTATACCATAACTCTTTGTCATTCGGGTTCGATATCGAGACTGGTGGTCACGTCTTCCAATTGCATTTCACTAATAGCACAGGTATGAATGAAAAAGGATTTATTGCTGAAACAACCAACAGTTGGAGCAAAGGTCAAGTGCATTTTGGCTTCAATATTTCTAGGGTCTTCTACATCGGAAGAAACTAATAATAGAAGGCTGTTTCATTTATAGTACAGCTTAGGTTTTCTGTTCAAAATTCATTTAATTTCTTCCACTTAATCAACTTACTTTTGATGATATGAAAAGCATGTCATTTAAAACAGTTGCATTAAGCGTATTACTTTGTG
>CAJBKH010000356.1 GCA_903953615.1 uncultured Bacteroidota bacterium | reverse complement strand
CTTCGGCATCTGTAGCCTCGCACCATTTTGATTTTTGTAGGTAGCCATTTTGATTAATTAATAATATGCCACGGTTGGGTTTGTCTTTGGCATAGATGATGGGTTTGGTATCTCCCACTTTTAAATTCAATGAATCGGGGTAATACATGGCATTGCTAATAAATTGACCATTTAACCTGAACATAAAGGTGACAAATTTTTCATTATCAAAACTGTAACCATCCTTAATTTTTGTAATAACAGCTTCCGATTCCATGATAGAATCTGATAGGATATAAGCCTCGTGCCAATTGATATAGGCCTCCTCTGCATCATTGGGGTTATAGTATAAGGAGTAATATTCGCCAGCTGCTATTGGATGATTGTCTGACACAGTGCCAATCTTAAACTTACCATTCTCACAATAAGTATACATCACCTTTCTTGAACTACCCTTAAGACGACGAGCATCCCCACGAAAGGATTTTGATACGCAACAAATGGTTTTTACGGCTTTCGATTTTATATTGTCCTTTTCATATTTTGTCAGCCATTTGCCTACAAAATATATGCATACAAAGAACACAATAGACCCAATGATTATTGCAAAAAACTTTTTGAGGCCTTCTTTCATGATTAGTTAGAAAGCATGCAAGATAACTTTTTATATAAAGATACCAATAACACCGAAGTATAGGATGGTTTAGCTCCTACGGAGCTATGGAGGTGTGGGGTTGCTCTCAAGGTTACTGATATTATTCTCCTACGGAGAATTCAATGGTAGGTATAATTACCAAACGTTCTTAAGCCTTTTTTATGCTTATACTTTTGAGTGTCTTTCTCTCAAAGTGAGGGATGGTTTAGCTCCTAAGGAGCTATGGAGGGGAGGGGTTGCGCTCTGTGTTACAGATATTAATCTCCTACGGAGAATGCAATGGTACGTCAAATTTACTAGGCGTTTTTTAGCTCCGTAGGAGCTATATCCCAGTAACAGACAAAACCAGAAAGCCCAAAGAAGCTCCAGAGGAGCGACATAGAAAGGGCGAAGCCACCCGTTAGTCAACATAGCTTCGGAAAAGAAACCCGATAAAAAAAGCAGCTCCAAATGAAGCTGCTTTCTATTATAAGTTAAACTCACTGTACAAGTCACACTGTCCCGATAGCTATCGGGAGTCGAAGTGTTACTTCTCGAATTCTGTTTTTAGAATACGTTTGATTTCGACAACAGTTTCTTCTTCCAATTCTGTACGTCTTACCAAATCTTCGGTAGTAGCATCTAATACTGATTTAGCAGTATCTAATCCGATGGCTTTTAGCTCATCGATTATCCAGCCATCAATCTCGTCTGAGAATTCTTCTAAGTCGATATCTGAATCATCAAACTCTGCATCTTCTCTGTATACCTCAATATCGTAACCTACCAAACGGCTAGCCAAACGGATATTGAAACCACCTTTACCAATGGCCAAACTTACTTGGTCAGGGTGTAAAAATACGTTGGCTTTTTTATGCACTTCGTCTAAAGCGATAGAAGATATTTTTGCTGGGTTCAAGGCACGTTGTACAAACAAAGTAGGGTTGGTTGTAAAATTGATAACGTCAATGTTTTCGTTTCTCAATTCTCTAACGATACCATGAATTCTGCTACCTTTCATACCCACACAAGCACCAACAGGATCGATTCTATCATCGTAGCTTTCTACTGCAATTTTAGCTCTTTCACCTGGCTCTCTAACAATTTTCTTAATGGTGATTAAACCATCTAAAATTTCAGGTACTTCTAATTCCATTAATTTTTCTAAGAACACTGGAGAGGTTCTAGATAAAATAATTTTAGGGGTACCGTTGTGCATGGCCACTTCGTGAACGATGGCTTTTAAAGTCTCGCCTTTTTTGTAGAAATCGGCACCAATCATTTCGGTTTTAGGCAATAGTAATTCATTACCATCATCATCTAATACCATGATCTCTTTTTTCCAGATTTGGTATACCTCACCTGTTACAATTTCGCCTACTCTATCGGTGTATTTGCGCATCAACTCGTCTTTCTCTAACTCCATAATTTTGGTCATTAAAGTTTGACGGGCTGCCAAAATATTTCTTCTTCCAAAGAAATCCATTGGTACTTGGTCGATGGCCTCTTCACCAATTACGTAATCGGCTTCTATGTTTTTAGCATCGGTGATACTAATTTGAAGGTTTTCATCTTCTACCTCACCATCATCAACGATTAAACGGTTGCGGTAAATCTCTAAATCGCCCTGTTCGGTATTGATAATGATATCAAAATTGGTATCATCGCCATAACGTTTTTTGAGCATGTTGCGGAACACCTCTTCAAGCACACGCATAAGGGTGGGCCTGTCGATGTTTTTAAACTCTTTGAACTCGCTGAAGGATTCTACCAATCCTCTAACGGTCATTACTTGTGGTGAAGCTGCTTTCATTTAAATGATAATATAATGGTTGCTTTTTTTATTTGATTAAAAGGAATTGAAATACTGTCTTTCAGTTCCGATTTTTTAGGTTTGGCTGATTTAAAATAGTCGAACGTTAAATCTTCGTTGTTAATGGCTGTTAAATGGCCTTTGATGATGGTATCATCAGTTAAAATAATTTCAAACTCTCTACCAATGTGTTTGGGAAATTGTCTCAACATTTTAAGTGGACTATCCGCACCCGGGCTGCACACATCAATGGTGTAAATTTCTTCGGCAGGCAATTGCTCTTCAGCAAAATGGTTCAAAGAGCGACTAACAGCAGAGATAGCACCAATACCAAGGGGAAGGTCACCGTCCAGAATAAATTCATGGGCCTGTTGATGGTGATTGGCTTCCACCAAAAATACATTCGGATGCTCTAGGAGCACCGATTTTAGGATTTCGTTTAGGGTTTGTGATACACTCATATACAACAATTAAGGGCCTTTTTGGGGCCCTTAACAATACTTTAAATACAATGCAAATATAGCATTTAAGTTTGAAATCTCAAAAATTTTATGAAACCCAATTGACAGACAATAAAAAAGGGGGGTCATAGCGCCCCCTTAGTTGGTGTGTTTCTCAATAGAGGGTAAATATTATCGAATAACTGGTCCGGGACTAACAGCACCAGGTGTAGTTGGTTTGCTGTTATTGTTTGAGGAGCCAGTATTATTGCCTGGTTTGTTTGTGCCAATAGCGCCTGTTGTAGGAGGTGGCGTGGTAGTGGTGGGTTTATTACTTGGTTGTGAACCATTGTTACCTGTACTACTTGAACCACTGTTATTTGAATTACCTGAGCTACCAGATTCAATGATGCCTTTCGCTATGGCTCCGAGGATTTTTAATAAAATCAATGGCTTTTCTTTAGGTGTTTCTTGCAAAATTACTTCTTCCTCTTTGCTAGTGTCATTGTTTTTGGTCCCTCCAGTTTGCGAAGGTATTACTGTATCATTTTTGTTATCTTTCGAATTTTCTGTAGAAGCATCATTGCTATTTTCTATGACACCGAAATTTGAATCATCTGATTTTTTAATACTGCCTTCGCTTGGTCCGCCATTGCCTGAGCCTGGCGCAATGCCACCATTGTCTTGGTTGTTGAATAAACCGCGCATACAGCTGTCTAGTTTTTTACTGCATTTTTGGTTTTGTGCATTCACAAATTGGTACGCTTGTTTCAACTCATTCAACTGATTGGTAAGGTTGGTAACATTGGTTTTACATGCAGCATTTTGGGCATTCAAATCAGCAATCAATATTATTTTTTCATCCAATTGTTTTTTAATGTCAGTGCAATCGCTGCCTTTGTTCTGTGCTTTTAAATCTACTATTTGCGCTTCGAGTGTTGCTTGGTTTTTTCTTAAATTAGAAGCTACAAGATTTGCACTATCTAGCGATTTAGCAGCGTTGCTTACTTTCGCTTTCAGACTTACTATTTCAGCACTCATTTCTGCTTTGGTATCGTTACATTTTTTAAGTAATTCTGCATTGTTATCGCTGCCATTGTTATTACCACATTTTGAAAGTTCAGTTAATAAACTATCGATGGTTGCATCGCGTTTGTAGACTTTAGCATTCAAAGCTAAATTGGTTTTGTTGGCAGCTGCTAGCTCAGCTTTGTAAAGGGCAGCATCATCTTCGCATTTTTTCAATTTAATGATGGTGGCATCTGTTGAATTGCTATTGCTGTTTTTGCAGTTTGTTAACTCGGCAACCAAACCAGTGATTTTAACTTGTAGGCTATCAATTTTTCTGTTGGCAGTAATTACCTCTGCATCGGCTTTTGCTTTTTCTGATTTTGCTTTTATAATCTCGGCATCGGTAGATGAACTTGCACCTTTTTTACAAGCGGTTAATTCAACTATTAAACCTGAAATTTTAACTTGTAAACTATCTGCTCGTCTATTGGCTGCTTTGGCATCGGCTTCAGCTATTGCTTTGTCAGTTTTTGCTTTTATAATTTCTGCATCTGAAGATGAACCTGCATTCTTTCTGCAATTCGTCAAATCGATTTCAACAGAGGTTAATTTGTTTTGTAAACTATCGGCTCTTTTATTCGAAGTAATCACTTGCGCATCGGCTTTCGATTTGGCGGTAGTTGCTTTTATGATTTCAGCATCAGTTGCACTACTTGCTTTTTTACAATTGCTTAACTCGGTTTGCAACACTGCCATTTTAATGGTCAATGAATCGAGTTGTTTTTGAACTTTTTGTAATTTAATGGCATCTGTTCCAGTTAGCACAGGTTCGGTTTTAGAACCCAATTGACGTCGCAATACAAGGATTTCTGCATCAGTTGAAGCAATTTTTCTGTTTAACGAATCAATCACTTTGTCTTTATACGCATTAATGATTTCCATGCTTTTGCGTTTGCTCAATTCATTTTCATACATTTGGCAAGGACTTAAAGGTTTGCCAGCTTCATCATATTGTATGACACCACTACAGCCTTTAATTGCTAGTATTTCGGCATCTGTTTTCGCTTTATTTTTATTTAAAGTTTCAATTTGCAATTTCAATTTAGCAATCTCATCTGCTTGTGTATTTACTTTATTTTTTAGAAAAGTG
>CAJBKH010000355.1 GCA_903953615.1 uncultured Bacteroidota bacterium | reverse complement strand
GTACCAGTAAATGGCATGTAAGCGAAGCGAGAAAGCAGCTTAAAGAATTATTAGAAAAACGCAATAACCAAGAAAAAAAAAGAGGTGAATTAGCCCAATAATTATGAAGAATATAGAAGATATTTTTAAGAATAAATTAGACAACCATGGGATGCCCTATGATGAGACTTATTGGCAGGCCATGGAAAATTTGCTTGATGAAGAACCAAAGAAAAGGGGGTTTTTTAAGTGGGGGTATGCAGCGGCTCTTCTAATCGGTTTTGTGGTATGCTTAATTGGCTTTTTTGTGATGCCTCAACAAGTGGTTCAAAAATCTGGTACACCAAATGAAATCAAAAATACGACTTCACAAAATACGGCTTCCAGGATTGCAAAGATTGATTCACTTGAAACGAAGAAAGTACAAGGATCTCAGAACTTAGCTCAACAAACTGTAGGTCCTAAAAAAACCACCTCAGCTAATAGCAACATAGGTACAATTACTACTACCATTGCGCCACTTATTACTGCTTTGGATCGCAAAGTGAGTCATGCTGAAACAAATTTAAATAGCTTACAAGTGCCTATGATGACAACATCAGAGGCTTTAGAAAAATTAAATTTAAGGACTTGGTGGCCGGTTCATTTTTCACAATTTAAATTAGAGACAGTCGCTTTCATTACAAGTTTACCAAAGTTTTCGAATGGCACCTTACAACAAAATGATACCAATCGAATTGCACAGTCATGGTTGTATTATTTGGCCCTAACAAGCGAGTATGATTGGTACACAAGGGATGTGAATAAACAGCTGTTAAAGACCGATGAACAAACCCTCAATAGAGTAGGTTATAATCTTCAGTTCATGGCACAAAAAAATAGATGGGGAATTAAGACAGGCATCGGTTTATTACAACTTGCAGAGCGCACAGATTATCAATCTATAAATAAATCATATAGTATAGATACTGTCTATAAGCTTGTAAATCCCAATTATGGTTTGTCGCCAAATGGCAATTTGATTGCACTTATAAAAAAGAAATTGGATACAACCACTACTGTTTGGAATACCGTTGCGAATCCAAATGCCCTTGCGCAATTCACCTATTTAAAAATACCTCTGATGGCCAACTATGAGATGGGCAAAAAACGCTTTCGATTTTATGTCGAAGCTGGTTTAAACACTGCCATTTGCTTGAAACAAAAAGGGTATTACACAACTTTTGAAAACAACCAATACCGCGTGGTTAACTTAAAAAACAATAACCTTTCAAATGCGATTTTATTTCAATCTTACATGGCATTTGGTGTTAAGTATGCTATGGGCAAATCATTTAATATTGTGGGAGGCTATGGTTTTTCGAAAGGTTTAAATTCTATGGTGAAAGGGTATGTACAGAAACCCAATAGTCAGTTTTTTAATTTAGGTTTAGAATTAAAATTGTAATTGGCTAGTCTCGCTCCACTGTATCCAGCCTTTTCATCAAACTAATTTCTAAACAAATAAAATCATATTCTTCTATTACTTTTCCTTTTAATACATAGCAACCCGGTCCGGTAAAGGGATACTGTGCGATACTAGGTGGAAAATGTACTGTGTCTATCCAATGCCCTTCGGTGTCTACAAAAGTACCAAAATACATGCTATCGCCTTTCGATGTGCGGGTGCGTTTGCGTGTAATAAGATAACCAGTAATCATTACTGTTTTATTGATGTAAGTTTTTAAATCGGCCGCAACTAAGATGGTAGCCAAAGGTTCTTTGAGCAAGGCAAATGGCGAACAGAGTGGAAATCCAAACAATTCTATTTCATCGAAAGCCTCATCAATATTGGTATTAATAAGTGTAGGCAGTTGCCAATGTTTGACTTTTTTTTCGAAGAGTTCTTTGCCCTGTGTTATCTGCTTGTGCGAGGGTTGCAATAAGCTGTGAATTTCCCATAACAATTCTTTTTTATTGCGACCCGTAAAATTAAAAGTGCCTGCCCTTATCAGTAAGCGCATTTGTTCAATTGAAACTGGCAAGCGGTTTACAAAATCGGGCATGTCTTTAAAAGGGCCGTGTTGTTCTCTTTCATTGATTATCGCTTCTATGGTGGCTTGTTCCAATTCGCCTATCATGCCCAAACCCAAATAAATAGTGGTGCCTTGAATGGTGCATACCATGCGGCTGTTATTCAAGCAAGGTGCTTTAATGGTAGCGCCCTGCATACGTGCTTCGTGGATGTACAATTCGGCACGGTAAAAGCCACCGCCATTGTTCAATGTTGCTACCATGTATTCTAAAGGGTAATAGGCTTTCAAATAAAGTGCCTGATAACTCTCTACCGCATAGCTTGCAGAGTGTGCTTTTGAGAAAGCAAAATTAGCAAAGCTTTCTATTTGGGTCCATATATCCGAAATTAATTGATAGTCGTATCCTTTCTGTTTGCAATTGGCAAAAAAATTATCGCGCACCCTGTCGAACTCGTTGCGCTGTTTGAATTTCCAAGACATCCCGCGTCTCAAATAATCGGCTTCGGCTAGGGTCAGTCCTGCGAAATAATGACCGATGCGCAACACATCTTCTTGGTATACCATTACCCCATAAGTTTCTTCTAAGAGGTCGTACATTTCGGGCAATTGTTCTCTGGCTTTTTGGCGCAGCGATTCGTTTCTAAAACGCACAATGTATTCGCGCATCATGCCGCTTTTGGCCACCCCTGGTCGTATAATCGAACTGGCCGCTACCAAACGCAAATAATCATCGGCTTGCAGTTTGGCTAAGAGCATGCGCATGGCAGGCGATTCAACATAAAAACAACCAATTGTATTGCCCACACGCAACAATTTTTTAATGGCCTCATCGCGTTTAAAGGCAGCTACTTGGTGTATGTCTATGGTAATGTTTTGATTCTCTTTAACAATTGATAAAGTATCTTTAATTTTTCCGAGGCCACGCTGACTTAAAATATCGAATTTATACAAACCAATGTCTTCTGCTTCTAGCATACTAAATTGGGTGGTTGGATAACCTTTTGGGGGCATCATGGTACCCGAATAATAATAGATAGGCGCTTCGGAAATAATAATACCACTGGAGTGTATGCTCAGGTGACTGGGAAACCCTTTCATAAGGTGGCTATAGCGCAATACCAATCGACTCATTTCATCGGCTTCGTTGGGATTGCTTACTTTTTGCAAACGATCGATTTCGCCAGGGGGCAAACCAAATACTTTTCCTAATTCGCGGATAATGGCATCGTGTTGAAAGGTGTTGTAAGCACCCAATAAAGCGGTGCGTTGATACCCGTGTTTTTTGAATATATAACGGGTAATATCATCGCGATCGGTCCACGAAAAATCCATGTCGAAATCGGGTGCATTGTTGCGGTGTATATTGATAAAACGTTCGAAGTACAAATCGAGTTCTATGGGGTCGACATCGGTAATGCGCAACAGATAAGCAACAATGCTATTGGCCCCACTACCACGCCCTACGTAGTAATAATTTTTCCGTTGTGCAAATTTGATGATGTCCCAATTGATTAAAAAATAAGAAGAAAAATTGAGGCTGGTAATCACATCTAATTCTTTTTCTATGCGACGCATTACTTCTGATGTGGGATTGGGGTAACGGTATTTTAAACCCGCCATGCATTCGCTGCGCAATAGGGCTACATCGCTAGCCATATCAGTTGTAAAACATTTGAGATTTTTATTGGCCAATTTGCCATATTCAAAATCAATGCTGCAAGTATTTAGTATATGCTCGGTATTAGCAATAATCGTAGGATAGGCTGCAAAGGCGGCATACAATTCGTGTTTAGGCAATAACATTTCGTTGCCTTTGGCTTGTTGGTCGCTAGGCAATTTGCTCAACAAAGTATTGGTATCGATGGCCCGCAACAAACGGTGTGCATTGAAATGCCTTTGATTGCCAAACGATGCTGTTTGCAAAACCACCAGCCGATCGAATGGTAATTTTATTGGCGAAAATTGCAAGGTGCTAAGGTCTTTGATAGAAACACCTACGAACTCATTTGCTTTTAATTTCCAGCCTTTATAGGCGCAAAGTGGATAGACAGTATAGGCGTTGCTAAATTCGGGCGCTATGGGGTTAAAAGGTGCATCGCTGTGCAGATGCAGCGAAAGGTGTTCATTCAGTTCTCTGAAACCTTCGTTATTGCAAGCAATGCCCACGTATTGTTGTTGGGCTTTGTTTCGAAAATCAATGCCCACAATGGGTTTAATATTTTTTGCTTTGCACAAGCGAATCATATCTAAACAAGCCGAAGTATTATTAATATCTGTTAAAGCAAACGTATCATACCCCTTGCTCTCCACCGCATTGAGTAGTTCTTCGGTAGAAAGTGTCCCATAACAAAAACTATAGTATGTATGACAGTTGAGAAGCATGTATTAATTTGATAATGCGTTGATTTGATAATTTGATGATGTATTGCCCTTGTTGATCAATGAGGGAGGGGACAATAGCCACAGTTTGATTTATGATTTTTTTAATTGTTTTTTTATGGCATTAATGAAACTTCGTGGTCACACTGAGCTTGTCGAAGTGTGGTTATGAATATTCCATCGTTTATTTATTAATTTTTTTAATTGTTTTTTTATGGCATTATTGAAACTTCTTGGTCACGCTGAGCTTGTCGAAGTGTGGTTATGAATATTCCATCGTTTATTTATTAATTTTTTTAATTGTTTTTTATGGCATTAATGAAACTTCTTGGTCACACTGAGCTTGTCGAAGTGTGGTAATGAATATTCCATCGTTTATTTTAATTTT
>CAJBKH010000354.1 GCA_903953615.1 uncultured Bacteroidota bacterium | reverse complement strand
TGGTTAGCTAGTCAAATAGAAAATAGAATTGTTAAAAAATATTTAAAAGAAGATGAAGATAGAATTATTTGTCTGCAACAATTCGAAATAAAGTTTGTTATTTGTATTAAATATTCAATTACAATGTTTAAGAAAATTTGGAGTTATCTCACCTTTAAAAAACAACCTGAATTCGAACAGGCCGACAAAAGCTATTTAAAAATGATGCATGGCATTAACCGCATTTCAATTCTTATGTTTTTAATAGGCATGATTGTGGTCATCATAAAAATTGTAAGACTTTAAGGGTTTGGTACTATTTCTGTAGCAATTAAAAACATGCCTCTTAAAATTGTTTTCATTTTGCTTTTGCAATGCACTTTCAACAATGTTTTTGCCCAATCGCAGCAAGTAACCCTCAGTGATTTTGCATTCGATGAGAAGGCAAAAAAACTACAAGCCATTGTAGCAGTCTACAAATACCCAAAACAGCCACTCGAAGATCCCCGATTAAATGGGGTGGAGTCGAAACAAACTGCCAAAACTTTTACGGCTGTTTTACCCGACTTAAAAGGTGCAAGAGACACCTGCTATGCCTATTTTTATTATGGTGGCGTTGCTAAAAATTCAGGTTTGCAAGGTTATGTGTTGGCTGTCTTAACCAATAATAACCGCGGTGCGCAACCCTGCAACATCTGGATAGATAGAAACTTTAATTTAGATTTAACAGATGATGGGCCGCCCATTGTCTATAACTACAATACGCCTTATTATGACATTGTATTTGAAAATAGTGAGAACAAGGACGCCAAATACACCATTCGCATCAGTCGTTTTCCATTTAATTACAATTCAAAATACTTGGCCATGCTCGATGAATTTTACAAAGAGGGCAGTGGTACAAAACAATTTTCAGGCGCCTTTTATTCTTTTAAAGAAGAACGCTTAAATGTGAAAGCAGGTGATTATTTATTGGGCAATGATAGTTTTAGAATTGCATTGAAAGATGTGAATTGCAATGGTATTTACAATGAGGTTGGGGTCGACCAAGTAATTATTGGTGATTATAAAAGCACCACTTTGCTCGATCAAAAAATACCAATTGGTATGCAAAAAGGACTCACCTATTTTGAGCGGAATGGCAAACGATTTACGATTGGCGCTTTGGATGCACTGGGTAAATTTTTAACAGTTTCTATCGATGCGAATGCAAAAATTAAAAACGCCTTGCGCATTGGTAAAAAAATTAAACCCTTCAAATTTATAAGCACCGAAAAAGATGGCAAGAAAATCGCCATTCGGAAATTTAAAAAGAAACCAACTTATATTTATGTTTGGCGGGTTGGTGAAACCGCTTTCGAAAATGATACCGCAGCGTTGCGTGCAATACAAAATAAATATGCAGATAAGATCAATTTGGTGACCCTCAATTATGGCGAAACACCCAAAGAGTTAAAGTCGTTTAAAAAACGCAACCGCATTAATTGGCTGATTGGTTATTCGAGTTCTAAAATCAATAACAAACTTTACATTGAAAAATTCCCTACTGGTATCTTAACCAAAAAGCGACTGCGTGTAAAGCAAATTGGTATAAGTGCAGTAGAATTGTTAAATTTGCTACAAAACAACACACTATAAATAATATGGAAGATCAAATCATGGACCCAATTGAACCCAAAAAGGGAAAAGGGAAAACCATTTTAGTAATACTGTTGGGTCTGCTTTTGGGCGGCTCTGGTGTATTTAACTATCTCTTGTTCGACAAAGGACAAAAGGCTACGGCCATGGCGCAAAGCAATATTGATTCATTGAAACAACTCAGTGGTTTAAAAGATTCATTGTACAAAATGTTGGCCGATGAGGAAGCAAGCGTTGCGAGTTTAAGATTAGAAATTGCGATGTACCAAAGCGAGAATGATAGCTTAAAACAAATCCTTGAATTAAAGGAACAAAAGATTATGGCTTTGCGTTCTCAAATTGGCGGCGGCGGCAGTCCTAAAAAGTTAAGAGCTTTAAAAGACAGTTTAGAAAAAATGATGGTGGTAAACAACCAGTTTAAAACACAAGTACAAACCTTGTTGATGGAGAACGAAGATTACCGCGCACAACTAGCAGCCAAAGAAGAAAAAATAAATGCCCTAAACTCAAGTAACCAGCGATTAAGTGATAAAGTAACCATAGCAGCAGAGCCTAATGTAGGACCTGTAATAGTTACGCCTATGTATAGCAAAAAAGGTATTGATGTGCCAATTTACAAAGCCAAGAAGGTAGAAAAATTAGTGATTACATTCGATGTATTGGGCAATCAACTCACCGAGAAAACTGTTGAGAAAACCTACAATGTGCGTGTGAAAGATCCAGATGGTATTGTCTTAAGCAACGACAATGGCAAATTGATGGATAGCAACGATGTGTATACCATTCGCGAGAAAGTGAGTTTTGATGGCACACAAAAAAGAATCAAAGTAAATTTCAAACAAGATCCTAAGTTCAAAAAAGGACGTTATAAAGTAGAATTAAAAGACGGTGATGAAGTGAAAAACATCTTCATGTTCGAACTGCTTTAATAGTTGAGATAGCAATAAAAAAGCCCTGCCCTCCGACTAAGTTCAGGGTTTAGGGCTTTTTTTATGTTTTATAAAATTGTATGGGTGTAATATTACATTGCAGGACAATGCCCTGCTTGGCAACTCGATAAAAATAGCAGTGCTAAAACTATAAGTGTGAGGGTGAAATAAAAGGGGATACTTTTGTTTACTTTGGGGGTGATGGCCAGCACCGCGGTGGGCCTAATCAATTGCTTTTTCATACGCGTCTTAAATTAAAAACTTTGCCAAAGGTGCAATTCGTTTCATCGAAATTTAAATCACCTCAGATGCTCTTTAATTATAACGCAATTAGCACACCAAAAAGTATGGCACCTCATAAAATAAAAGTTTACGTTCTTATTTTGATGTATAAGAATAAATAACAACCATTGAAACACGCTCTATTCTCTGAGCAATAACAATGTATTTAATCTGTGAATCAGTGGCTTTTATTTATTGTCTATTACAACCTAACACTTACAATGCTTTTTGTCGATGTAGACTTTTACTTTTTTCTTTGTTTTTAAATAGTAACAACCGCCTTTTTCGCCTTTGTAAATGTTATGCCCTTCGTAGGTGCCGCAAGGTTTTGGTTTAGCAGCTATGGTGGTAGCGACTGTAAAAATGAGGAGGAGTGATGTTGCAATTATTTTTTTCATGTAACAAATGTAGAAAATAATTTATTGTTACACCAATTGAAATTGTGGCTCAAAATCCGCCTTGTAAAAGACGATAAGTACCTACAAAGTAAATTGTAAACCGATGTTGATTCCAACATTACTAAACGGCATTTTTGTTTTTAATGAAATACTAGGCATTGAATTCGGTCTTTGGTTATTGGGGTCAACGGTATAACTGTCGACATATTCATCTTCCTTCTGACTGGTGTTCATTGATGGTAAGCGGTCGACACCATTCACTTCATCTTTGGTCATGATGGCTTTGGTAGGCGCATATGATAAACTCAACAAACTGATTTCAGCAAAAAAATTAACATTCTCTTTTAAGTTGAAAATGGCCCCAATGGCCGAGTTGAAACCGAGTGCTGTTCCGCCATTCGATTTGATAGCGATGCGCTCTATGTCGCCACTGCTGTAATCTTCCATGGTTTGATGGATAGAGCCTATGCCTACAACGAGTCCGAATTTCGCATAAGGATTGATTTTCTCTCTGCCTGTTGCCAAAACTAGACAAGGATTGATGCGAAATTGATTCGCCCAATAATGATAATCGGTATAGCCATTGTTATTGCTTCGGGTAGCATTTGTATTGGCGCCTCTCAAATAATTTAAACCGAGCTCCATGCCAATGTTGGGATTAAACATGTAACCCAATGCGCCACCTACTTGCGCCCCTTGGCCCAATGATAAATTAATTTGTTCATAATGCCTTAGGCTGTTGCCACCATTCGAACTAAAATTATTGAATCCTGAGATGTTTTGTGAACTGCTTTTAAAGCCATAGCCAATGTTTAAATTCGCATAGGTTCTTTGCGCTTTTAGTTGATATAAACTGAGGGTACTTAAAAGTAAAAGAATAAGCGCTTTAAATTGTAAATTTTTCATGCTTCAAAGATGAACTTCAGGCGCTTTTAAAGTTTATAGAATTGGAAAAAAGACTTGCGAAATTCATAGGTTGTTACGGCCTTCAATTAAAGTGGCCGCAACTGAATTTACACGTTTAAATAATTGCAAAAATGCTCACAATGGCCACCAACAGCACCAACAACGCGATGGTAAAAATATTGTAGCGATTGCTGGTAGCAGTAAACCGCTGTGGCTTTGTATACAATGTTGTGTAGTAATGGTTTTTGTATGGTGACATGCGAATACAAAATTGAAATATTTAAGAATGGATGTTGTTATAGAATTAGGCCTTTTACTTGTAAAATTCACAGATGGAATTTTCGCCCTGCATTCGATGCGAACACCAACAACCTCTTTGAAGAAATACAAAAGCCATGTCAGGCTGAGCTTGTCCGATAGCTATCGGACGAAGCGCCGCTTAGGTCAGAGATTTTCGCCTTTGAAGTATTGGTAAAGCCCTCTGCCTTGTGGCTTCAAAATAATTCGTCCATGGATTCGACTCCCGATAACTATCAAGACAAAGTGACGTCAAACAACCGTCAAATGATCAATACGAAGTTTCATTAATGCCATTAAGAAACAATTAAAGAGATTAAAAAATTATCACACTTCGACAAGCTCAGTGTGACTTCAAATAATTATCAAATTATCAAATTACCAAATTAGTCAACCAGTTTTTTCAACTCCTGCAATTTCATCAAAGCATCAATTGGTGTCAACGCATTCACCTCCATGCTTTTTAATTGCCTGTGCAGCTCTTCTATTTTAGGATCGCTGACACCAAACATGGTGAGTTGGTATTGGGGAACTTTAATGGTTTTTAAAGTTTCTCTACCACTTACTTGTGAGCGGTCTTTTTCTAATTCGGAGAGTATCTGCTCGGCCCTTTGTACTACTGTTAAAGGCACACCCGCCATCTTGGCAACGTGTATACCAAAACTGTGTTCGCTGCCGCCTTTTACCAATTTGCGCAAGAACAAAATTTTGTTTTTTGTTTCTTTAATCGAGATGTGGAAATTGCAAATGCCTTCTACATTTTTCTCGAGTTCGTTCAGCTCGTGGTAGTGGGTTGCAAAAATGGTTTTAGGACTCATCGGATGCTTGCCCAAATATTCGGCGATGGCCCATGCTAAGGATACCCCATCGAAGGTGCTGGTACCTCGGCCTATTTCATCTAGTAAAATTAAACTACGCTCGCTTACATTGTTCAAAATGCCTGCGGTTTCTATCATCTCTACCATAAAGGTACTTTCGCCACTCGATATATTATCGCTGGCACCTACCCGGGTATAGATTCTATCCACCATGCCGAACTCAGCGCGCTCTGCTGCAACAAAGCAACCAATCTGGCCCATCAGCACAGCCAAAGCCGTTTGGCGTAGCACCGCACTCTTACCACTCATGTTGGGTCCGGTAAGAATCACAATTCTTTGTTTCTCTTTGTCTAAAGAAATATCATTCGGAATATACGTATCGTCAATTTTTAATTGTTGTTCGATCACTGGGTGACGGCAATTGGTTAAGTTCAAATCGAAACCATCGTTGATGCTTGGCTTAGCGTAATTGTGTTGTTGCGATACTTGCGCAAAGCTTACCAAACAGTCAATACGCGCCAATAGTTGAGAGTTCAATTGTACTGCAGTAATATAGCTCGCCATAAAATGCAATAGCTCGCTGTACAATCTGTTTTCGATTTCAAAAATGCGACTCTCGGCCGTTAATATTTTTTCTTCGTAGGTTTTTAATTCTTGGGTAATGTAGCGCTCGGCATTGGTAAGTGTTTGTTTGCGAATCCAATCTTCGGGCACCTTGTCTTTGTGGGTATTGGTTACTTCTAAATAATAACCAAACACACTGTTGAACGCAATTTTTAAAGATGAAATACCCGTGCGTTCTGTCTCGCGTTTTTGTATGCCTACTAAATAGTCTTTGCCACTATATGCCAAGGCTCTTAATTCATCCAATTCGGCATCTACACCATCGTTAATCACACCACCTTTGTTCACGAGCAAAGGAGAATCTACTTTTACTTCGCGCGTAATTTTATCAATCAAAGTCTGACAAGGATTCAATTGCTCATTTAAAATTTGCATTTCAGTGCCTGGCAAATGACTGGTAATTTGTTTGATGTTTTTAACACAATCTAAAGCCCTCGCCAATTGCAATACCTCGCGCGGATTGGCTCTTAATAAAGATATTTTAGAGATGATTCTTTCGATGTCGCCACATTGTTTAAGTTGCGCTGCGATTTCAGTAAAAGCAGAAGTATTTTGAATTAAAGTCTCAACTGTGTTTAAGCGGTTATTAATTTCTGGTAAATCTTTTAAGGGCAATACCAGCCATTTTTTAAGCATGCGACTACCCATAGGAGTCAACGTTCTATCAAGCACATCTACCAAACATTTGCCACCTTGGTAAGTAGGGTAGAGGATCTCTAAATTGCGAATCGTAAATTGATCGAACCACACATAATTGTCTT
>CAJBKH010000353.1 GCA_903953615.1 uncultured Bacteroidota bacterium | reverse complement strand
CTATCTATGCTCTATAACAGCAGTTTCCAACATTACTTATCTTTAATGATAAGGGTGAGATAATTTACCGTTCTGAAGGGTTTGATGAAGGGGAATATGATAAAATAAAGGCGGTCTTGAAACCAATTTTGAATTAGAAATAAACGTCATTAAATCTATAGAAAGCCTTTATTGATGTTGCTTGTTTTAATTCCTAATTGCTATTTTTTTGTCCCTATAAATATGGACAAAAATTTAAATTAATTCTGATTAAAAGCCTCAATGGCCTTACGTACATTACCAGATTTTAGGAGGAGTGATTTGGCGGCTTCGTAGTCGAGGGTGGTTTTTTCCATCACCATTCGGGTGCCTCTGTCGATTAATTTATCATTGCTCAATTGCATGTCCACCATCTTGCTGCCTTGTACATGGCCTAATTTAATCATGGTGGTAGTGGTAATCATGTTCAAGACTAATTTCTGCGCTGTTCCCGCTTTCATGCGCGTGCTGCCCGTTACAATCTCTGGTCCTACAATCACCTCAATTGGAAAATCGGCATGCGAACTAATAATCGTATGGCTATTGCAACATACACTGGCGGTTAAAATGCGATTGTTTCTACAAGCTTTTAAACCCCCTAAAACATAGGGCGTGGTGCCCGAGGCCGAAAGGCCTAACACCACATCCTTCTCGTTAATCTGATGCATTTGCAAGTCGAGCCATGCCTGTTGTGTATTGTCTTCGGCAAACTCTACCGCCTTGCGTATGGCACTGTCGCCACCAGCGATAATGCCATTCACTAAACCAAAGGCAACGCCATAGGTTGGTGGGCACTCACTGGCATCTACAATGCCCAAACGACCGCTGGTGCCGGCACCGATATAAAACAAGCGTCCGCCTTTTTCCATTTTGTCGACCAAAGCTTTTACGAAATTTTCAATAGCAGGTAAAACTTGCTGCACAGCCAAGGCTACCTTTTGGTCTTCGTTGTTAATGGCACTGAGTATGTCACCTACCGATAGTTCGGAGAGTTGCGGATAAAGGGAATCTTGTTCGGTTGTAGAGATCATTTTTTGAAATAAATATATTACGAATTAGAATATAAAGGTGAGTCCACCTAAAATATTAAATCCATAAACAGGGTAGTTGTACCAACGTTGGTAGCGGCTGCTCATTAAATTATTGGCTTGTACAAACAGCGATAATTTAGGGCGGAAACGGAAATCGATACCCGTAGAAATATCATAGAACGCTTTGATTTGACTGCGGCTATAGTTGTTCTCCAATACACCTGTTCTTTGTGGTTGTAAGCTCATGGCCACAATGTCGAAGTGAGGGTATATTTTGTTGTTAATGTTAAAGCTCATGTTCACCTTGCCTTCGATGGTTGGCAATTGCCAAGCTTCAGGCTGACTAGAGGTATTGTAATTATAGAAATTACCAATTAAACCAATGCGGGCTTTTTCGCTAAAGCTATAATTTAAGGCCGCACTGAATTTAAGAATGCTTAAATTATCGACTACCATGCCAAATGAATTCAATGAATCTCTTTTGCTAATAAACATAGGCATGCCAGCCACATCAGAATAATTAATTTCAAAAGAGGCATCCATGCTAGAGCCTAATTTACCATTGATCCCTGCAAATACTTTCACGGTTTCGTATTGGTTGGTGAGGTTGTATGAAGAAGTAAATTGATTGGCTTGTATAATGGCTTTTAAACTCTGCTTGCGGTAGCGACCATCAATACCACCATATAAATTCGCAACACCTTCGATCAATGGATAAGTCGCCTTGATATAGAGATTCGGTTTTACTTGTGCGCTATCATTGCCATCAAATAAAATGGTAGAATTAAAACCTACCGATAAATTCATCACATCATATTTGAAATCGTAACGCGGATCTAATTGTATGAAAAATCGGTTGCGACTCTTTTCGCCTGGTAATTGCAAGGTGGTATAGTCGAGGCCAATGGTAGCGCTTAGTACGCCATTCTCCATGTCGTTAAAGTCGCCAATATTGCCATAAATTTTTGAGCTTAAAGCATAGTCGGCCTCTTTGGCACCGCCAATTTGAAAATTGTAATAATTAAAAGTACTGCGGTGTTTTACTTTAGAATCTTTGCTAGGTGTGCTGTTGAAATAGGCCTTGGCTTCGAAATTTTGGATGGTGCGCGCCATTTTGTTTTTCAAACCTTTGTTGCTATCTAAATTGATGCTATCGGTATAGCCGTAGTAATTGTATTGGTTGTTTTTGTAATTTACTTCTAAACCAAATTCACCAGTAGTGGTGTAAGTGGCCATGTATGCTTTGAGGGCATGGTCGGTAAAATCTGCAAACGATTTATTGAGGTTAGAATTGGTTTGCAAAAAGCGGTATTGCATACCATAACTGTATTGGTTGTTTTGTTTATTGTTTAAATAAATTTCTGTGAGTGGTGTTCTTAAATTGCCATAACCCAATTTCACAAAACTGGTAGGAAATGTATTTTCTTCTTTCTTGAACAAATCGGCTGCGGGAATTGGATTGACAATTTTTTCTGTTTTCGATTGTTTTGGTAAAATGGTATAAGTGTAGTTCGGTGGAGTAGGCAATGGCTTTTCTATCACAGGCACCGATTCAATTTTACTGGCCTCTATCAAGGTGGCTTTGTATTTTTGATCGATGGTTACGTTTCTAGTTGTTGATGAATCTTTATCCTTCTGAGCAAAGATGGAATTTGAAAAAAGAATGGCAACGGTTATAATGATTATGTAACGCATAATACGATTCTACAAAGAACGCAAAAACACGCTTAGTATTGCACACCTTGTATCCACACCTAATAATAAAGTAGACAAATGGGCTACTTACCAAAGAAATGGTGCTCGGCATATTTGTCGAACTTCGCTTTGTCACGGAATTTTTTCGGGTGCAAAACAAGGCCCGATTTATCGGCATCTAAGAGGGCACTCAAAGGGTTTATTTTATCGGGTTTGTGCACAGCTGCGCGGGCTTCCATCACATGGTCGCTGAGGTCGATATCGTAAGGCACGTAGTTATTCAATTGCCTAAAACCGTAATTGTTTTTGAAGTGCGAAGCATAGGCCTGCATATCGGAAATGAATGGATAAAGAAAATACGTCAATGAATCTACCTTCTGCCAATTGTCTGGATCGTAGCTCAAGGCTTGCATAGGGCAAACGGCTGGTAAATCGAAATTCAACAAACTAAACAAAGGGCGGTGCACAGGATGCTCAATGATTTTACTGCGGCCATCGTCAATCAATATCAAAACAATTTCGGCTTGTATGCCGCGGGGTTTGCCTGGGCGACTGATAATTTCGGCAGGATAACTCAACAAACCTGTTTCGTATATGGCATACAATTGTTTGGCCAATACCAAATCGGCTTGCGATGCCAACATACTATCGATGCCAGCAATCACAATTATTTTTTTGGCTTGAAGCATGGCATCATACTCTTCGGTAGAATGCAAGGCGCAGAAAAAATTGCCTGTATTGGCTAAGGTAAATTTAGCGCCTACCACTATGGCATCGGCCCGCTCGGGAATGGTGGGTACTTGTATTTTACCAGTGTTAACCAGTTTTTTAACCGCATTGTGTTGTAAGAAACGCACATTCGAAAAAGGTTGCAAATGTTTGTTCATGTACTCGATGGCCATGTTGGCATCGGGGGCCCACAGAATATTGGCATCGGTTTTTTTAACATTGGTTTCGAATTCAAACAACAATTTATCGAGGTTTTCGGCCACTTTCCAACGCAGGTAGGTCAAGCGTTTTTTTGCCAACCCAATGTCCTTTATTTTGGCAAGTGTTGCATGCAATTGCGAAATATAAAGTTGATGTTGTTCGTAGAAATCCATGGGTTAAAATTGAATGTTATCGATGAGACGTACGTTCTCCAAATAGGCAGCCAAAAGTACAACGTTGTGCGTTGGTTCTTGCCATTGACTTGTTAACGTTAAAGTATCGGCATTGGCACTCTCTAAATATTCCACCTCTATCTGGTGTTTCGATAAATAGAGAATGGCTGCACGTTTGGCACTGCTTAAGTCTTCTTTTTTATATTGGTGTGCAATGTGCTGCAAGGCTTGATAAATATGACTGGCACTGGCTTTGCCTGCTTCGCTCAAACGCATGTTGCGCGAACTTTTTGCTAAGCCTGTAAGCTCTCTTTCGGTAGCACAAAATTCCAAATGGATGTTTGGAAAATAAGTGTTGGTTAAAGCTTCAATCACTTTGCATTGTTGAAAATCTTTCAAACCTAAATACACTTTATCGGGTTGTATAATGCTGAAAAAGCGGTGCACCACTTGTACCACCCCATCAAAATGACCGGGACGTTTAGGACCTTCTAGCACTTCGTTCAGCATGCCTAAATCTAAATCGACATGGGCCAAACCCTCTGGATAAATATCATCCACTGCAGGGATGTATACCGCATGACAACCCACCGATTCTAAAAAGGCAATGTCTTCGTTGGTGGTGATGGGATATTTTTCGAAATCGATGGCATTGTTAAATTGTTTGGGATTCACAAAAATGGAGACCAAGGCCAAGTCGTTTTGTTCAATGGCTTTTTTAACCAAGGCAATATGACCGCTGTGCAAGGCGCCCATGGTGGGTACAAAGCCGATGCTGTGGTTCTCCGACTTCTGCAATCGCAACCATTCCGATAATTCTGTATGTGTTTTAAATATGAACAAAATGTAAGGTGCAAATTAAATCAATTGCCTGAACATAATTTTCACCCAATTATATAATTATACCAAATGTATAAGATTCTGAACTAACAGCGTTGAATGGTGACGCTGAATTTGGATTTTTTGAATTGATACGTTTTTTTTCTGCTGTAAGGTTTCTTACGAAGGAACTTGATGAATTGCACCATGCAGAGAATAGCTACAATTAGAATAAAGTTATTAAAGTGCAAATTACTGTTTAATGATTTTGTGGATGTGCATTGAGTGGTCTTCGCCAATTAATTTAAACACATAAATACCACTTGGGTAATTTGAAATATCGATGCTGTTGTTTTGATTGGTTAGAATTCTACTATCTATTAAAATTCCTAGCATATTGAAAACTTGCAAATTGTATTTTTGAATTGTATTGGAAGTTTTAATATTCAAAATTCCCGCTGTAGGATTTGGAAAAATAGTGCTTTCGTTTGATCTATCAAGGTTACTGATAGAGGTACTATTGGAACCTAACTTAATAACAAAAATATCAGTAACATTTTTTTTGATGACTGTTAACTGAGTGGTGCCTGTATCTGGATCGCAATCTATTTTGGAACTAAATTCACCACCTAAATATAGATTTTGTTTGCTATCAAATCCAAAATTGATGGCATCTTCACTTCCACTTCCAATCAACTGTTTGCTCCATAAATAGCGGCCGTACATATCATACTTAAGAATGAAAATGTCGGGGTTAATTGTGCTCGTTGTTCTAATTTGCGGGTTGCCATCTGGATTAAAATCTACATATTTGTTAAAATTCCCGATACAATAAACATTGCCTGTATCATCAGTTAATGTCGCATCGCCTCGCATGCTGTATTCTGAATTAAAACCACCTAAAGTTTTCACCCATACCATTTCTCCATTTGCATTTAGTTTTAAGAGGTAAAAATTATTGTTGCCATTGCCTGTTCGTTCCGAAATACTAGTGCCTGGGTCAAAATCAACCTTCCCAAAAAAACCACCAGTTAAAAAAAGATTTTCATTCTGATCTACTGTTAAATTCGGATAATAAGTTAAGAGCGTGTCGCCAAATGAGATGGCCCATTTGAAATTTCCTGCGGTGTCGTACTTTGCAACGTAATTGGCAAATGAACCTTTTGGTTTCATTGTAAAGTTAGTAATAGTAGGGTCGAAATTTAAAGTATCGTATGAAATACCCGAGGTATATAAATACCCCAATTTATCTATATAGATATATTTATTGCCATCGGCTTTTTTACTTCCTAATGTTTTAACCCAAATAAAATTACCATCACTATTTAGTTTCAACATTAGTGCATCATAGGATCCATTTGAGGTAATTAAGTATTTGCTCGGTCCTAAATCAAAATCTGTTTGTCCTACAAAAAAACCTGTTAAGTACAAATAACCTTGAGCATCGCAAACAATAGATTCGAGCGAATTGTAGGAGGTGCCACCGAGTTGTTTTGCCCAAACAAAGTTACCCGATGCTGAAAGTTTAAGGATGAATCCATCAGAATTGTTTTTTGTTGGTGTTAGTTCCAATTTGCCATTGCCCGGATCAAAGTCGGTTATAACAGTGAAATAGCCACATGAATATACATTGCCTAATTTGTCGATAGAAAGTGATTTGGGTATCACTCTATCACTATTTGAAATGGCTTTGGCCCAAACAAAATTTCCCGAAGCGTTAAGTTTTAAAATATAGGCCCCATAATTGCCGCTAGATGTTAAATTATATACAGAAGGCCCTGGATCAAAATCTACTGTTCCAGAAAAATAACCCAGTGCATAGGAGTTCCCTTGAGGGTCGACTTTGAAATCTATTAGCTTGTGTGCAATTGAAGAATCTCCTCCAATTTGCTTTCCCCATTGAAAAGGGAGACTTTGAGCATGTCCAAGCACAAGGATGAATGTGAAACAAAAAAAGGCAGCGGTATTTTTAAGCATAGTGTTGGTTTAGACGTTGAAGTAATTCTAGAGGCTTCAACTTTAACAAATTATTGTACAATGTATTCAAACATAGTGCATTTTAAGTAATCTTTAAATAGGCATTTAAGATTAATTAAATTTTGCTATTGCTTAATGATTTTGTGAGTGGAGAATTGATTGTCCCCCATTGTCATTTTTACAATGTACAAACCATTTTCAAAACCATGCATATCAATAGTATTCCTTTTATCTGTGAATTTGGTTTGATAAACGAGTGCGCCCAACGCATTGTAAATGGCGATGTTGAGTGGTTCATTGGCTTGCAAAGTTTCGATGTTTAATTGGTCGCTTACTGGATTCGGAGACAACAACACTTTTGGATTTTTATTGATAGGTTTAACAGAAAGAGTACGCAGGACACTGTCCATACTATTGCATGTTGCGCGTTTTGTGAAATTCAGTGGAGGCTGATTCTGCCATTGCAAGGCCTCGTTTTGATTGCAAAGGCCCAATAGATTGCGACCGTGTTCAAAAAAGAAATGTTCCCAATAGTCTATGCCTGCCTCTAAACTGCCAATGCGGTTAACAAAATGAAAGCTTTTTGGATAGATACTGATTGCTTTTATTACAGTTGCATATTGAATAATAAAACTGTCATTGCCTATGACCTCATTTTGAACACTGTCTATTCGCAAAGAATAGATGTAGTCGTTGCCTTTCATATTATCACCTGCTTTCAAATTGAAATCATAGATCAGGTTGAAGTTAGAATCGGGATGGTTTCGGTAGTAAAATTGATTGTGGTGCTGCATCACTTGTTTGGAAGGATGGGCGGAAAGATGGTAATAAACATGGCCATTAACAGTTGAATCCAAATGCACAGTATCGGTGGTGCTTGAATAATAACGAATGCCGGCATCGTCTTGGTAGTTGAGAAAATAATATACCATGCCATTGGGCAAAGTGGTTTGACTAAACAGCTTAAAAGAAATAACAAAGCAGAAAACAAGGAGTGTAATTTTTGATTTCATATTATTATAAACAATTAGTTATTTATCCTTAGACGCATACTTCGATCACATTGTGACAAATAGTTCAACTATTTTACACTTCTACACCAATCGTCAAAGTACTTTTCACTGTACTGATGGTTTCAATTAGCGAATGACTTTCTTCTACGCCATTGCCAATCACCAACACATCAGCACCAGCGCGGTAAAGATTCAATGCTGTTTGTGCCGAACGGATACCACCACCTATAATTAAAGGCAATTGAACTGTATTCTGCACTTTACTTACCATGGCTTCGCTAATCGAATGGTCGGCCCCACTACCTGCATCCATATAAATACATTGCATGCCCATGAGTTTGCCAGCCAATGCTGTCGCTACTGCAATATCGGGTTTGTTCGCAGGGATTGGTTTGGTATTACTTATATAAGAGACACTGGTTTCTTTGCCACCATCGATTAATAAGTAAGCGGTTGGCACTACTTCTAAATTCGAAGCGGCCAATTGTGGTGCGGCTACTACTTGCTTGCCGATAAGGTATTCTGGATTGCGACCACTTAATAATGATAAAAATAAAATACCATCCGCTTGTTCATCGATCATGAATTCGTTGCCAGGAAAAATAAAAACAGGCAGCGAGCAATTGGATTGTATGGTAGAAATGGCTTCGGATAAAACACCTGAGGTAACCAAGCTACCACCTACAAAAATAAAATCAACATGTTGTTTTTGGCAGAGCTGCGCAATTTGACGAACACTTTGAATGGTTTGGTCGGGATCAATTAATACCGCCAAGGCCTTTTTATTTTGTTGTTTCAGTTGTTGAAGCTGTTGGATAAAGCTAATCATTGTATGTAATTAAATACCAAGCGTTCAATTGGTATAGGGCAAATCTACAAATTATCGGTTTAAATAAATAGAAATTTGAACAGAAGGATCTTCTTTGCGCCATTTAACTTTTTTGAAATAGATAAAAAGAACAATCGATTTTGACTAAAATCGTAAAATTTTGAGATGACAACCAATAATTTACAACCCTATTTTAAGGGTAAAATGATGCTGTGATTAGGTCTTCAAAAAAGCCCCCCAAAACCGACCATTTTAAACTACACCCGCACTTCAATTTTTTCTATGTTTTTATTGTTGTTTGCTATTTTTATTTCTAAAATTTTTGTGGTAAATTTGTAGGAGATGCTTCAACAAGGCTAGCTTCCACAAGGCTTTCAGGTGGCGGTTAGAAGATAATAGAATTTTGGAAAGTACAAGAAAAATTTTTCACTTTTTTGTTTTCAACATTGTCAAATTAGCGTCATTAAAGGGATATTCAATTTATGTGGAAAAGTCCATTTCATTTTGTGCATTGAATAGAGATAGTTTTGAAGGACCTCTAAGCGAAAAAGCGAGAGGTCATTTTTATTTTTAGGACAGCACATAACAAAAAAAAAGACATTTAATCAGCATGCAACAAAACCTTGACCAGATGAAAAAGGGTCTCAAATTTGAGAGACTCAACACCAAAGAGGGCGTAACTCCTTACGACCAATTCCAATACGAATACCGCACATCGAGTATAAAAAACCCGAATGGCGATATCGTATTCGAAATGAAAAATGTAGAAGTACCTGCTGCATGGAGTCAGGTAGCAACAGACATCGTTGCACAAAAATATTTCAGAAGAGCTGGTGTTCCAATGTCCGATGGTTCATTAGGTGGTGAATCAAGTGTTAAACAAGTAGCGCACCGTTTGGCCGATTGTTGGAGACAATGGGGCGAAAAATACAATTACTTCGCTTCTCCAAAAGATGCACAAGTATTCTACGAAGAATTGGTATACTCAATTCTTGGTCAGCAATCAGCACCTAACTCACCTCAGTGGTTTAACACAGGCTTGCATGCAAGTTATGGAATTGCAGGTAAACCACAAGGGCATTATTATGTTGATCCTGATACTGAAAAATTAACCCGTTCAACTTCAGCTTACGAAAGACCGCAGCCGCATGCTTGCTTTATTTTGTCTGTTGATGATGATTTGGTGAACGAAGGTGGTATAATGGACTTATGGGTACGTGAAGCACGTATCTTCAAATATGGTAGTGGTGTTGGTACCAATTTCTCTAAAGTGCGCGGTAGTGGTGAAAAATTATCTGGTGGTGGAACCTCTTCAGGTATCATGTCTTTCCTGAAAATAGGTGATAGAGCTGCTGGTGCAATCAAATCTGGTGGTACTACACGTAGAGCTGCTAAAATGGTGTGTCTAGATTTAGATCACCCAGAAATTATGTCTTTCATTAACTGGAAGAAAAACGAAGAAAAGAAAGTAGCTGCTTTAATCGCTGCTGGTTACCCTAGCGATTACGAAGGCGAAGCTTATGCAACTGTGTCTGGTCAGAATTCAAACAATTCTGTACGTATACCAAATAAATTTTTTGAAGCATTAAAACAAGATGCTAGCTGGGATTTAATAGGCCGTGCGGATGGTAAAGTTTTCAAATCTATTCCTGCAAACGAAGTATGGGATGCAATTGGTGATGCAGCTTGGTCATGTGCCGATCCTGGTGTTCAATACGATGATACCATCAACGAATGGCACACTTGCCCTGAAGGTGGTAGAATCAATGCTTCTAATCCATGTTCAGAATATATGTTCTTGGATAACACTGCATGTAACTTAGCGTCTTTAAACTTAATGAAGTTTTTTGATGCTGATAAATTAGAATTCGACATCGTATCATACGAATATGCGATCCGTTTATGGACAACTGTTCTTGAAGTATCTGTATTAATGGCGCAGTTCCCTAGTCAAGAGGTTGCGCAATTAAGCTACGATTACCGTACACTTGGTTTGGGTTATGCTAACTTAGGTGCTTTGTTAATGGTATCTGGTATTCCTTACGACAGTCAAAAAGCAACTGCTATCTGTGGTGCATTAACTTCTATACTAACCGGACAATCTTATGCTACCAGTGCTGAATTAGCTGCTGCAAAAGGTACTTTCCGCATGTATGAGAAAAACAAAAAACACATGATGCGCGTTATTCGCAATCACCGTTATGCAGCGTATAACACACCTTTGGCTTACGAAGGTTTAAGCATTCCTGCAGTAGCAATCGATCCACAATATTGCCCAGAAGATTTATTGAAAGCAGCATGCAATGCATGGGACAAAGCTTTAATGTATGGCGAAAAATTTGGTTACAGAAATGCACAGTCAACTGTAATTGCACCAACTGGTACAATTGGTCTAGTAATGGATTGCGATACTACTGGTATCGAGCCTGACTTCGCGTTGGTAAAATATAAAAAATTAAGCGGTGGCGGTTATTTCAAAATTATAAACCACGCAGTTCCTGCAGCACTTAAAACTTTGGGCTATACCCAAGAAGAGTCTGATGCAATTATCAATTATGCAAAAGGCCACGCAACTTTAGCTGGAGCGCCTGCATTGAACCACGAAGCTCTAGTAGCAAAAGGATTCAATGATGTTGATATCGAGAAAATTGAATCAGAATTATTAAGAGCCTTCGATATTGATTTCGTATTTAATGTCTTCACATTGGGCGAAGCAACCATCGAAAGATTAGGTTTCACACCTGCACAATACAATCATCTTGATTTCAATTTATTGAGAGCTTTAGGATTTAAAGCAGCAGAAATAGAAATTGCAAATGAATATGTAACTGGTACCATGACCATAGAAGGTGCGCCTTTCTTAAAAGAAGAACACTATCCAGTATTTGATACTGCTAATAAATGTGGCAACAAAGGCACCCGTTTCTTACATGCCCACTCACACATCCGTATGATGGCTGCAGCGCAACCATTCATTTCAGGTGCGATTTCTAAAACTATCAACCTTCCACACGAAGCAACCATCGATGATATTAAATCATGCTACGAAATGAGTTGGAGAATGGGTATTAAAGCCAATGCGATTTACAGAGATGGTTCTAAATTGTCTCAACCATTGTCTAACAAATCTGAAAAGAAAACCGAAGAGGTTGAAGAAACCGTTAGCGATGTAGTAGCATCTGTAGAAAAAGCAGTAGGTGTTTCAGCAACTACCCGTGTTGAAGATTTAACACCAGAGATTGTATTAGAAGCAGCGCGTTTAATCATCAATAGCAATAATCCTGCATTCAAACAACAGTTATCAAATATTGCAACCCGTAAAGTATTGCCAAACAAACGCAAAGGCTTTACGCAAAAATCAAAAATCGATGGCAATACAGTGTTCGTAAGAACAGGTGAATACGAAGACGGTACCTTAGGAGAAATATTTGTGGACATGC
Source organism: uncultured Bacteroidota bacterium (assembly GCA_903953615.1). Classification (GTDB taxonomy): domain Bacteria; phylum Bacteroidota; class Bacteroidia; order NS11-12g; family UBA955; genus JABMMZ01. The sequence continues at coordinate 3,718 of CAJBKH010000353.1, read as the reverse complement.
ACAAAGAAGGTGCTAGTTTCCGTTCATTGATGAACTGTTTCGCTATTGCAGTATCAATCGGTTTACAATACGGTGTACCTTTGGAAGAATACTACGAGAAATTTACTTTCAGCAGATTCGAGCCAAGTGGTATGGTAGAAGGACACGCGAACATCAAATCTTCTACTTCTGTAGTCGACTTTATTTTCCGTTTGTTAGGCTTCGAATATTTGAACCACCAAGACCAATTGCACGTTAAGCCAAAAATTGCTGATGAGATGCCAATCCAACCAGCCTACAACTTAGCGCAAAATGAAATTAAAGAACCAGTAAGCAGTACCGAAGTTAAACCATCTCCAGTTGCACATGGTCACAAAGTACACGCTACTGTAAAACCTGCTACCCCTCCAACCATGGGCGATGCACCAGCTTGTAAAAGTTGCGGTAACATCACCGTGCGTTCTGGCACATGTTACACTTGCTTAACTTGTGGTACCACTAGCGGTTGTTCTTAGTATTAAGAATCACACAACACTATAAATAAAGAAGGGACTGTAGCAATACAGTCCCTTTTTTGATGCCCTTTTTATTTTAGCAGGTACATTGATGTATGCTAATTTGCTGTATTGATGTATAACGTTAAGGCGGCATTACTTGAATGTTATATATGACAATCATTAGGTTATTAAATGACCGCAGTCATACAAGAACAAGGCTCTTGCCGTTAATTTTGTAACCACTATTAGAAAAGAATTGTAGTTTTTGTGTCATAATTCAAAACTTAACACAATAATTTTGTCTAAAAGGTATTAGAATTAAAACAAACACTATGAAAGGAAGGTTTCTTGTATTATTGATGGCGTTGATTGGCATGGCAAACTTAAAGGCGCAGGACTTATTGGTATTTGGTGGTTTGAACAACAACCGTTTTTGTGATTACAAAAGAGATAACAGCCAATTTAGTACCTTTTATTCAAGTCTTAAAGGCACCAATTTTGGTATTGGATTAGACAATGTTAAAATCGCCAAACACACCTTTTTATTTACCCTTAGAGCATCTGCTTACAATGGTTATGTTTATACCACTACGCGTCAAGCCGATGCTGTTACAACCACTGGTATTGAACTCAATAAATCCATCGTTGGTTTAGGTATCTATCCGTTTAATTTTAAAATCTTAGACAATCATTTGGATTTTAGTTTTGGAGTAGAAAGCAATGTCTTACTAAAAACCAATTTAAAGGGCTACCGCAACACGGTTTCGACAGTCGACAAACCAACCATTAGCAGCATTATTGATAACAGCGCTAAAAGCATGGTGAATCAATTTGGTATGGGCTTGTCTGGTCGGTTGGCTTACCGTTTAAAAATTAAAAACGATCTGTACCTTGTGCCGCAATATACTTTTTACTGTGGGCTTACCAATGAGCTTAAAAACATTGAAGCCAATACCAAATCGTACAGACATTTGATTGAAATTGGTTTAATGAAAAATATTTTTTCAAAGTAATTCTCTCTAACAAAAAGTGTAGTCATTTTTGGAGCGCACTTTCGATTGTTATTAAGATTCATTTTATTGTTTGTGATTGCCAATGTAAGTTTGTTACATGAGATATAATTGTGCAATACTATTTCAGGTTAAGATGCTTTTGTTATTATTAGCATTGCTGTTTTATAGTCAACATAGCTTTGCTATACTTACACCTGTAGTCGATTCAATACCTTTAAAAGATGGCAAAAAAATGGCCATCGATATATACAAACCAGTAGGCATTACAAAGGGTCCGGTGATATTGGTGCAAACACCTTATAACCGACAGCTTTACCGTTTTGGTTTACCATTGGGTATAGGCAACAATTTAAATAGCAGTAATTTCATTTTTGTAGTGGCCGATTGGCGCGGCTTTTACGGTTCAAAAAAAGCGGCCTATCTTGGCAGTCCGACCATGGGTGATGATGGCTATGCAGCAGTTGAGTGGATAGCCGCACAAACTTGGAGCAATGGCAAAGTTGGTACTTGGGGGCCATCTGCATTGGGCAGAGTGCAATACCAAACGGCAGCTAAAAATCCCCCACATTTAACCTGCATCTGTCCTTTGGTTGCTGCGCCTCAATACGAATACGAAGAGTATTTTCCGAATGGCGACTTAAGAACCGAGTATGTGCAACAACTCGATCAATTGGGCTTTGGTTTAACAAAAACTTTAATGGCCCATCCTTATTACGACAATACTTGGTCGTTTGTAGAAGCCGCCAATAATTATCCCGATAGCATACGCGTACCTTGTTTTATGATTGGTGGTTGGTATGACCATACCATCGAATTTATGCTGCCATATTTTAATCAAATAAGAAATAGTACCGCAACTGCAGTTAAAAGTAAACATAAAATTTTGGTGGGTCCATGGGTGCATGGCGGTCATGGTACAGCCCAAGTAGGCAGCAATGTGCAAGGCGAATTAAACTATCCAAACTCAGCTGGTTGGAACGATTCATTGGCCATGCAATATTTTGATTTTTATTTAAGAGGTCAGAACAATGGTTGGGATGCGAATGCTTTTGTAACCTATTATCAAATGGGCGAAAACAAATGGCAGAACAGCCCTACATGGCCATTAACAACAACTGCTAATATTGAATTTTATTTGCACAAAGATGGCAGTATGGACAATGTTAAACCAACTGATAGTGGCGACAGTTTAAGTTATAATTATAATCCTTTAGATCCTTCGCCAACGGTTGGCGGAAGTACATTGCGCAATGACTTAGATCAAGGGCCTTACAACCAAGTAGCCAAGGTTGAAAGCAGAAATGATATCTTGATTTTTAGTACAACAACTTTGAGTAAAAATGTGGAATTGAAAGGCAGTGTAAGCATTCATTTAAAAGTGTCATCAGATAAATTAGATACAGATTTTGATGTGCGCTTAACCGATGTGTATCCCGATGGACGCTCGATGTTGATGCTAGACAAATGCATGCGCATGCGTTTTAGAAATGGCAACACCTTAGCGTTAACAGCCATGATGGTGCCAGGCAAAGTGTATGATTGTGAATTGGTATTGCCCGCCACTTGTTTAACCTTTTTAGCGGGACATAAAATTAGGTTGGATATAAGCTCTTCGAATTACCCGCGATTTAATCGCAATATGAACACGGGTGGCACCATGTATCCCGGCAATAGTTTAGATTCATTGGTGAATCCAGTAACGGCTAAAAACAGCATTTATGTTAACAGTGTTTATGCATCATCGATGACCATGCCTCTAGTAGGGTATAGCAGTGGGATTCAAAATACAACAGCGACTTCAACTTTTTTATTGTATCCAAATCCAACAAGTGCGTTCATCAACATTGATTTACCAGATCAAAAATTAGATTACACAATGAATATTTACAATGCTATCGGTGAATTGGTTTATACAAAGGCCATGAATACGCAGAACAATGTACCAATTGCCATTGCGCATTTGGGGGCAGGGGTTTATGAGGTGCGTTTAAGTGATGGTGTAAAAGTACTTACTCAAAATTTTGTGAAGCAGTAAAAGAGACATCATAATTTTCAATTTTAATTGCAGCTCCATTTAGATTTTTAGATATGACTCAGAAGGGTCGTATTATCTGGTTTAATTCCTTTATCATTGTATTTAAATTAAGTTATATGCTATTACTCATTACACTCTATTTTATAGGAAAAACATTTTATCAATTGGCGCATGCATACGATAAGGGACGTTGG